>JBGCFY010000208.1:0-2750 GCA_045110315.1 Saprospiraceae bacterium | reverse complement strand
TTAGGCGTTTCAGCCGATGCATATTCTCCTCCTAAAACGTATATGGAATCCCCGATTTCAACGATATTATGAATACGTTTTCCGGAATAATTATATTGATTTAAAAATGTCATAGCTGATCTTAGTTTGTGGTATTAATTTCAATCTGTTCTACGGTTAAACTATCTTCAATAGTATAACTTGAACCATTCCATAACTTATATTGAAAACGGATATCTAAAGTATTCGCAGTAATCTTTTTACTAGTATGCATGATTAAAGCTTGTGAATAATCTTTAGCATAACGTACCCTATAATTTAAATCTCGATTTGAGTTGTTTTGCATTACGGCTATTGTTCCTTGTTCTGCTAAAACTTGAGAACCATCAATGCCTTTTATAATTTCTAAGGGTATTTTCGGATCATTAAAAGGTTCTGGATTTCTAATCAGTATCGCAACAACCTCATTTGTATTTTGATTTTTAATCAAGTTAAACTCCGTAGTTGCCGGAGGATCTAGTGGAATCATTTTGAAGGTACCTTCTAGGATTCTATCCATAAAATCTATATAGGCCAATTCCTGATCGTCGTTGGTTGCAGCATTCGCCGTTAATAAATCGTAAGCGGCATTGATCTCTTGTGTGCTTAGATTTAAGTTAACATCAAAAATAGCTTTGGATAAAATAACATTAGGATCCATCTCGTCAACTTCAAGTTGATAACTATTCACTTGTGCTAGGAAATCTGGATAACGGGACGTTTGAAAACCATAGTGATGTACTTTTTTCGTCACATTTTCAAAAGTATTCGTAAAAATGGCGGTGTACATTTTACGAGGCTTTAAATGCTGTAAGTTGATCGTTGTATACTCACTGGCAGGCTTAATTGTATTTGGTCCGATGTAAACGCAACCTTGTGCCCCCAAAAGTCCATTTAATAAATTTAAAACCATGGGTACCGGATGATCATCATCGGCAGTCCAAACTTCGGTGGTTTCCGGAATGGTACCTGTAATTATTTCCGGTGGCATTGGATGTTCCATGATGACATTAGATACTGGATCTTGTACAAATACTTTCAGTGCTTGTAAATTATCATCATTGTTTATCTCGCCCAGACCATTGTAATTATCCCATTGGTCTTTGAACATATGAGCCACGTAGGTCTTCGTATAGAAGAGCAACAGCTTTGCTTTTTCTGCACTATAAAATAGCGGCTTAGATTGCAGCAAATTACCATCCGCATTTGGATACGAGCGTCTATAGTCGATATACTGTTCCAAAGAAGTTAGAGCGTATTGATCGGGATTGGTTAATCTACCCAAGCCATCTCTATTTCGAAGCTCGTTTGTAATTGGATCATATTCATTCCCATAAACTACATTTTCAGCATTATGATAATGTCCTAAGGTTCCAGCAGTTTTGAAACCATAGTGATATTTAAACGGAGGATATTGGTCATTATCATCGACAATATCTTTTACGCTAAAGGTGATGTAATACTTGGTATTGGGTCGCCAGATCGGATCTATAACGTTGTTGATTCCAGCAATGCTTGCTGCGTAGTCTTCTTGGATCGCAGCTTGGCTAGGAATGTTGAGATTAAACGTCCAATCCTCGACGGACATCCAACATATTTCGTGCAACATGGTTCCACAAAACTGCGGAGGTGCTTGATTATTTTGACAATCACAATTTCCAAACTCGTTTAATAAATCTAATAAACGTTGCGCGGAATCTTTTAAAAGATTAAAGCGAAGGATTTGCTCATGATGGCCAACTAGATCAAGTATTTGAAAATGATAATTATTATACCTTTCATATTCTACTAAGATAGTAGAAGGTAGTTCTTCGACTTCGATTAAAGCCTTAATAATATTGCTAAACTCCTCAAAACAATCTAAATATTTATCTACATCTTTACTCGTTTGAATGAGTACAAAACAAGTATTAAAAATCTCTAATAGTCGTTCATAATCATCACACACGCGGATGTTTTTTTCACAAGGAGCGTCGGAACACTCACAATTCCCAATTTCGGCAATTTGGTTCAGAATATTATTAGCCAAAATTAATGCTCCATCCAACCTTGGCGGTTTAGCCGTGGTCGGATATTTAATTAGTGCCTCGATATTATTTTTTAGAATTTCGTCGAGGTTATACGCTGGATTAGCTTTTGTAAAAGCAGCCAAACTAGATAAAAACTTCTCAAAGCAAGACCAATTATCTCCGAATAAATCTTCAACAGAATAAGAGATACATTCATTTAATTCCTCTTCCAATTTTTCATAAAAAGCACATAACTTTTCATCTTTATCACAATCATCGCTCATGATTTTTGCACTCGTACTTTTTTCCTGATAATTTTCTTCCCCAATCAAAAGCTCTGACGTACTTAAAATATCTTTTAGCTGCTTGATTGCAAGCTTACATGCTTCGAGCGTATCAAAGTATTTTATTCTTCGAGCAATTACTTCCTTCGAAGCATCTATAATATTAAAGTACCATTTTTTAGTTTTCGTTTGCTTGGTAACTATAGCGTTTTCTGTATGCAAAATATGATAGACGGCTAATCGCATTTCAGCGATAGCGCTTTCTTTTGTACTATATTTCGTACTACTACTTAAAATGATTTCGCCTTGATTATTAAAAATTCTAAAGTAGTAATATTTATTAGCTAATGTATTCGTTAGCTTAATAGGCGTTAACTTAACAGGATTAAGCACCTTAGCTGTTTTGGAACTAGTTTCCTTAGTTCCGACACTAGCTAAC
>JBGCFY010000207.1:0-5758 GCA_045110315.1 Saprospiraceae bacterium | reverse complement strand
AAATTGGTGTTGAATTGGAAGAATTAAGCAAAGACCAAGCAGACTATATTGGTGTGAAGCAAGAAGGTCCATTCAAGCCTGAATACTACAGATACTAAACGAAGCAAGACATTACTTTGTCAATAGGATATCGTGAAAAGCCTTTTCGACCTTCGTTGAAAAGGCTTTTTCTATGAATTTATTACTTGAGTTTTCAAATGACTTTAAAATAATCTTTTAAAATAAAAACTAGGATTTGTGGCAGAACCTTAGATTTTAGCATTTCTCTTCTTAATTTTGGCAAAAATCAAAATAGAAATTATGGAAAATATTCTTTTTACGATAGAAAACGGTGTGGCTAGGATTGCCTTGAATCGAGCAAACGTTTATAATAGTTTTAACAAAGCCATGGCTCTGGGCTTACAAGAGATTCTTGATCAGTGTGCCGCCGATGCTAGCGTTCGCGCGATTTATATCATTGGAGAAGGTAAAGCTTTTTGTGCAGGACAGGATTTACAAGAAGTCACGGATCCAGAAGGCCCAGAATTATCTAGCATTGTCGGAGAACATTATAATCCAATTGTCGAACGAATTAGAGAAATTGAGAAACCAATTGTGGCAGCCGTCAATGGTGTAGCAGCGGGTGCGGGGGCTAATCTCGCACTTGCTTGTGATATCACTGTGGCAAGTGCTTCTGCCTCTTTCATTCAGGCTTTTTCAAAAATAGGTTTGATCCCCGATACGGGAGGAACGTATTTCTTACCTCGAATTATTGGTCGCCAACGGGCAACGGCGCTGATGATGCTGGGGGATAAAGTTACAGCCGCAGAAGCCGTAGATATGGGCATGATTTACAAAGCTTTTCCTGATGAAACCTTTTTAGATGAGAGTATGAAAATTGCGCTTAAATTAGCAAAAATGCCAACTATTGGTCTCGGACTCACCAAAAGAGCACTCAATTATTCATTGACCAACGATCTTACCACACAACTGGCCATTGAGGAACAATTGCAAACCGCAGCGGGAATGACAAAAGATTACGAAGAAGGTGTGCAAGCATTTTTGGAAAAACGTAAGCCTAATTTCAAGGGAGAGTAAAGCTAGTTTTTAAACAACTTTGCTAAGCGATTACTAATAAAAAATAAGAATCAAAATGATCAAAATAGGTGTTTTAGGAAGTGGTTCGATGGGAGCTGGTATCGCGCAAGTTGCGGCTACGGCAGGACACGAAGTCATCCTCTACGATAGTAATCCAGTCGCCTTGGAAAAAGCTGGACAGAAATTACAAAAAATACTGAACCGACTGGTGGAGAAAGGACGTTTGGAGGACGCTACGGCAAAAGCGATTTTTGGTCGTATTCACTTTGTCGCAGAAATGAAAGCGTATCAAGATTGCGGATTAATTATCGAAGCTATTATCGAAGACCTTGCCATCAAAAAACAAGTTTTCAAAAAACTAGAATCAATTGTTGCTGCGGATTGTATCCTCGCGTCTAATACTTCTTCTTTATCAATTGCCTCCATTGCTGCCGCTTGCGAAAATTCAAAACGAGTATTGGGTATTCACTTCTTCAACCCTGCACCTTTGATGAAGTTGGTTGAAATCATTCCTGCGATTCAAACGGATTCAGGAGTGACGAAAAGTGCTACGGAGATGATTGAACGTTGGGGAAAGTTAACGGTTCTAGCCAAGGATACGCCGGGGTTTATCGTCAATCGGGTGGCACGTCCTTTTTACGGAGAAGCCTTACGAATCCTGGAAGAAGGAATCGCAGATGTCGCTACCATTGACTGGGCAATGACGGAGATTGCAGGTTTTCGAATGGGACCTTTCACCTTGATGGATTATATTGGAAATGATATTAATTACATCGTTACCGAAACCGTGTTCAAAGCTTTTTACTTTGATCCACGTTATAAGCCTGCTTTTACGCAAAAACGTTTATCAGAAGCAGGATATCTTGGTCGCAAATCGGGTAGAGGATATTATGATTACCGCGAAGGGGCAGCCGCACCAAAACCCAATATGGATCGAAAATTGGGAGAAATAATTGTCGATAGAATTTTAGTAATGCTGATCAACGAAGCGGCAGATGCGCTTTATCTCAAC
Organism: Saprospiraceae bacterium; assembly: GCA_045110315.1. Classification (GTDB taxonomy): domain Bacteria; phylum Bacteroidota; class Bacteroidia; order Chitinophagales; family Saprospiraceae; genus CALFBG01. The sequence continues at coordinate 3,669 of JBGCFY010000207.1, read as the reverse complement.
GTTGCTTCTAAAGAAGATATAGATTTGGCAATGACCAAAGGGGTTAATTATCCCAAAGGTTTGTTGCGTTGGGCAGATGAAAAAGGGATTGATCAATGTGTATCGGCAATGGATCAGTTGCAACAAGAATACTTAGAAGATCGTTATCGTTGTAGTCCCTTGCTAAGAAAAATGGCGAGAGTAGGTTGGCAATTTTTTGACGAATCCGCTTAAAGTAGAAAAAATGGTTGAAGAGAACTTAAAAGCAGCTTTAATTGTTGATAAAATGTACAATCATGATCCTTTTAGTCAATGGCTGGGGATTAAGCGAGTCGCTGACGGTGCTGGAAAGTCTGTCTTGCAGCTAGAGATTCGGGAAGAAATGTTGAATGGCTTTGCGATTGCACACGGTGGTATTGCTTATGCTTTAGCCGATAGTGCTCTAGCTTTTGCGGCAAACGGGCACGGTCAAATTGCAATGTCGATCGAAACGTCAATTGCCCATACGAAACAAGTTAAACTTGGTGATTTGCTAACGGCAACGGCTGAAGAAGAAAGTTTAACAACAAAAACGGGTATTTATATCGTTAGAATTAAGAACCAAAGAAAGGAATTAGTCGCTTTATTCAAAGGAACTGTTTATCGGACAAGTAAAACATGGGAAATATAAGCGCTAATTGTGTATATTTAGATAACAAATTATGTATGACGGAATTACAGTAGTATTTTAAAACAATTTCAGTACATGCTACTATGATTTCAATTTTAAAACTAAAAATTAATAAAAATGTCTAAAAGAGATTTTAATAAGTCCTCTAATCCAATGATTGGGGAAGATAAATTTAAAACAATCTTGGATTCAGGAATGGTTGGAGAAGGTCAAAAAATGACCGTTTCTGGTGCTGTCAATAAAACGTTACTTTTAATGGCAGTAATGCTTGCCTCGGCCGTATTCGCCTTTACGTTTCCGAATACAATTATGATGTGGGTTGGTATTTTGGGTGGTGCCGGCGTAATGTGGTTTGCTTCTTCTAATCCAAGTCGATCTCCAATCTTAGCGCCAATTTTTGCGGCGCTTGAAGGTTTGGTTGTTGGTACGGTATCTTTCTTCTATGCCAATGCATTCTTGCCAGGTATCATTTTTCAGGCCGTTACCTTAACTTTTGCGATCCTATTCATGATGTTAATGTTGTATAAGGCAGGAGTAATCAAAGTAACGCAAAAACTTAGAGCAGGAATCAGTATGGCCGTTGGTGCCGTGATGCTCTTTTATCTGATAAATATCGTTTGTCACTTTATCGGTATTAATATTCCATTTATTCACGAAGGTGGTTTGTTGAGTATTGGTATTACGTTGGTCATTATCGGTATTGCATCAATGAATCTATTACTAGATTTTGATAATTTCGATCGAGGAGAAGAGGCTGGCGCACCGGCTTACATGGAATGGTACTTCGGGATGGGATTATTATTTACCTTAGTCTGGTTGTACTTAGAAATTCTTAGATTATTATCTTACTTGTCTAACGACTAATCAAATAAAGTCTTTTAATAAAAGAAGTGCTTGGATCATACTCGATTCAAGTACTTTTTTTATGTCCATGCTCCTGTATTCCTAAAAAAGTAAAGTCCATAAAAAAAGGCTGCCCGGGAGGGCAGCCTTGAAACAGACTATGAGAGAACCGCTATGAGAGGAAATTCATTACGGGTGTGTTATGTAAAAGCTATAAAGTTATGGTACGTGAATTTTGAGAAAGCTTCATTAGGCGAACCGCTAATCGACTTGTATGTTATTAAAATGATCTTTAGATATAAATGGTGTCAAGAAAATGGTGTCAAGAATTTACTCGACTAATTTTCAGTAAGCTAATCATCACTTATTTTCCTAAGGTTATTGGTACTCGCTTCCAGAATCAACACCATTTTAAAACAACTTCTTGTTCAATGGATTAATGAATTTGCCTGTCTAGGAACTAGGGATCGGGGCAGGCTTTTCCGTTAAAGAGATCTTACAGTTTAAGGCTACTTGAATTTTAGCAAGTAATTTGCTGTCGGGTACTAAAAGCCCCGCCTCCATCTTTTTAATTTCTGCTGGTGTTCGTTCAATGAGTTTCGCTAAGCTTTGAAAAGATACTTTTTTCTTCAACCGTGCCTTTTTAATTTGTGTGCCGACTGGAATCATTTGGTATTCCGTAAGCAAATATTCGTGATCAAGAATAGGATAAGGATCTTGAATGAGTAAACCAAGGAGTAAAATAAATACAACTGTAAGTACAAATTTTTGCATTGTGTTTCAAAGTTTAGGAGGTGACGTTTAGTCGAGTAAGGTTATGGCTAAAGTTGGAAATCAGTTTTTAAGTAAGCTTAGGCTTAGCTTTGAACCTGTCTACCAATCCATTTTAAAAGTTTAAAAGAGATTCTCTAGAATCTGACTCACTTGGTTTTCGCTCTTTGCTCAATGTCCATCGAAACGCCAAGCGGGGGTAATATATAAGACTACCTAATTCATTTTCAGTAAGGCTTCGTGCTTCAATAAAATAAGGACTTCAATATTCAAAACCCAACATTCAACCCTCTACTTTTTAGAAACTAGCCAGTTATGCTAATTCAATCGCATTATTGATCCAATCGATAAAGTTGATACTTCTTAATGACGGAGATTAATTTTTTATCATAATTCTTATCCGTTGCGTAGCCAACCTTTTTCAAACCTTTTGCCCAAGCCTTATAATCTTTACCGTGACGGTGTAATACTTTGTAGCGTCCTTGAGAAAGTAACTTGCTATGCGATCGCCAGCTATTTTCTGGCTTTTTATATTTTCTGAAAAAATCCTTGTGATGATCATCTGTTGCATTGGTACAATGTCCTTTCTTGCAATTTTTGCTGAAGCATTTGATCCCAAAGTGATTATTATTGTTCTTTGCCAAACGGCTATCGCCTGCCCGACTTTCAATGAGTGCTTGCGCCATCTTAATGCTCGCCGGCACACCGAAAGCATTCATTTCATGCTTCGCAAAATCAGCGTACTTACGAATAAAGGCTTTGGTCTCTCTAGTTTTTAAATCATCACTAGACACCGGAGCGTAAGGATTCAGTTCACGTTCTGATTGATAAGCGATTGTCTGAGCAACACTTAATTCTTCGTTCCCTTGTGGTTGATCATCATGATGACCAACAGCGCTCAGTGGTGATTTAAAAGCAAAATTGAAGTGAACATCTTTTTTGAGTAAAACTACGGCAGCAAGCAAAACCAAACCTATTTTCATCCATGGCAACTTTACCCGATCAAAAACGCCAAAACTCAATTTATAAAAATGATACTTTAACGCTACTAACGGCTTCTTCAAACCAAATACAAGTTTCTCAAAGAGCATTTCAAAACTTGGCAGAACGTTTTCTTCTGACGTTCGATTTTGTCCTACGTGCTTCTTAGATTCAAAAAAGGATTGATCTTGTACTCCTTTATTGAGAATGGTAATGGTATTTTTTGTTTCATTTTTTCTCATGACGCAGGTTGTTTGAAAAACTTTATGTATTTTTAATATGTATTTTTAAAAGTTCTTGTTTTAAATCAATAAGTATGATGCAAATATAAAACAAAAAGTTTTAAAATGTCAAACAATTTAAAACAATTTTATTCAAAAATATGGGCGATTTTTCCAGTACCGTTGTAAATCAACGGTTTAGCT
>JBGCFY010000206.1:0-7664 GCA_045110315.1 Saprospiraceae bacterium | reverse complement strand
GTAGTTGAATTTTCTAAATTAGTCAAATGAACAAAGTAAATGCCTTTTGCCCAATCGGAAATATTGATTTGGTAATTGTTAGAGCCGACTTGTGTAAAAAGAATACGACCATGCACATCCAAGATTTGAACTTGATTGTCTGTTAAGTCTGTATTGATATTCAATACTTCGGTTGCAGGATTAGGGAAAATGCGAACAGAAGCATCATCCATTTGTGTTGGTGTTGCTAACTTTTTACTAATCTCTTTTCCATCCTCCTCTTCTTTTTTGTTAGCACTATAAAAACTTCTCGTTCTTGCAATGTTGATGTAATGTTGGCAAGGCGCACAATAGCTATCTTCACCATCACCCGTAATTTCTGCCAATTCTTTATAAACAGCTTTAGACTTTTCAAAGTTTTCTGCTGCATAAGCTTTATACGCTGTATTATATTGCGACTTCATACTAATATTCTCTGAACTATCATCATTATAAAGACAAACAACGGGACCATCTCCCGTAAGACAGTTTGCCTTCTCTGGTTCTCCCCCACCACCAGGCAGGTCCGTTGGTTCAAAAACGATGATATCGCTCTCACAACTCGTCGGTGCAGTTGTCGCAGGATTACTATCGTCAAAGCTAACCGTAAATCCACAGGCATACTGAGGCGACCCGTTATAGTCGATGCTAGAACCAATTAGGATATCACCAAAATCAGCATTGGTCGTTGGTTGCCCTCCTTCCCAGTAATTTCCAGTTGCTTCGATCGGAATGGCGATCCGATCTACATAACAAATTCTAAAAATATTTCCTCCTGGTGCATTTTTAAAATGATTGGCATAGGTTGCACTATAATCACAGTTCATTGTATTTTGTCCGCTGTTGATACAAGCATCAATGTTGAGCCAAAGATCCTCTCCTTCGATACCTCTTTCGTTATTTAAGAGTTTAGAACAAGTCATTTCTACCGTTCCAAATGACTTGGTTAGTCCCGTTGATGCTTGCAGGTAATCTTGTCCTTTTCCAATTAATATGCCGACGTTATTATTGCTTATATTAGAAGCTTTACTGAGGGTGACATTCGCAAAGACCGTTTTGGTTTTACTTGTTCCAGTAGCTTTGATTCCAACTTCATTATTACTGATCGTTACGCCTCTTCCGAAAATATCTACCCGAGAATAATCGTGAACATTAACGCCGATTTTGTTATTAGAAAGCGTACCTCCTCTAAAGTTTAACTCCGTCGTTTCTGATAAGTTTTTCGCAACGGCATCAAGATCATTATAAATCAATATAGCGCCCAGGTTAAAACTGTAATTTTGGATATTCGCTCCCAAGTTCACCTTTTCTACATTCCAAAGGTTTAGAGCGAAATCGCTACTTTTGGTAGATTGAAATCTACAACCCGTAAAGTTTAATTCTTTACATAATTCTGCTTCGACGCCGATCCCACACTGATTAAAATTGGCAAGAAAAACATCAAATTTATCAGAAGGTTGATTCATCATAAAAGCTTCTATGCCTGCGTAAAAACCGTTAAAGTTAGCTCTGAATATTTTAAGCCTACTTGCTTGTTCACATTGGATTCCTATTGTATAGTCATGCGCTCCAATCGCTTCAAAATTAACTTGTTTGATCAGAGCCTGTCCTCCTTGTTCAATTCGCATTTTACTTTCCGCTAGGTATTCTATCGTTCCTTTTTCTAAGTCAATTGTCCCATCACCAACATTCAAGACTGCATTTTTATTGAGACGCATGAAGCGTCTTGTTTGTCCACCACCTTTAAGTTTGAACGTACTATTTAGCGTGAGAATATTTCCTTTATCAAATTGAAAAAATCCACTTCCTGTAAACTCAAAAGATCCATTAATCCGTAAAGTTCCACCATCTTTAACGTGCACAGAAGATCCTTCAATCGTTTGATTGTCTGACCAAAAATCATTCCACCATAGATCAAGTTTAGCTCCATCATTTATTTGGAGTACGCCACCTTCTTTTACGATACCCTTTGCTCCTCTTGTCATTCGAAGGACACCTCCGTCCTTCACCACTAAAGTACCTCCGTCTCCTATTACAATTGCTGAATATTGATCTGCCTCTACTTTACCATTATCTTGAATAATTAATCTTCCACCACGATCAATAAAAAGTGTTCCTGAATTTTTTGCACCATCTCGATCACCAATAATCATTTCCCCTTCGTCTCTAACCGTCACCGTTGTATTTACGCCACATTTTCGTCGGATATAGACGTTGAACTCAGAGTTGCTTGCATTCATCGGATTCATCTCATCTGTAAAACCAGTAACATCATTTCGATTAACCCATAACGCTCCTGTATTTCTTATCGTTAAATTTTGAGAAATCATATTCGAAGTTGCAGTAGCTGCATTAGGATTCATTGGGTCAAAGGCAAGATCAGATGCTCCGAAATTATATATTCTATCCTCAATCAAGTTTATATTTAACAAGTCGTTTCGACTCGCAATTTTATAGAGTAAATAAGGGGCATTGGTTGTATTAATCTTAGCATGGAATTGATTTTCTTGCAAATCGCCATAGCTTAAATAAGATGCATCTGTTGAAGCATCGAAGCCATCTAAGTCTGATAAGTTCGTCGTTACATTTATCGGATCTGAGACATCAATAAATAGATCTTCGTTAAACGGAGCTTTTATATCCAAACTACTAACAGTAGGCACAAAACAGTAGGCGTTATACTTTACATCAACAATATCCTCTAATTCCTGAGGAACAAGAGTTTTTTCAAAGCCAATGAGTCCTCCAGGACAACTATCATAGGGTTGCGTATTTCTGACACTTACATCCCGATCTGTTTTTATAATCTTAATGCCAAGAACACGTACTTTGAGTTTACCATGGTATATTTTCGTAAAATTAGAAGGATGATCAGGAAGCGACCAAATATCAAAATCTGATTTTACCCGTGTATTAAAAATACCCGCACTAGCGATATTAATAAAACCGAGAAATATTTCAATTCCTGTCGTAAGATTAGAATTAAGATCAGTCGCTAAGTCAAGAATTTCAGAAACGTCGTTCCAGTTAGAATTAATATCAATTAGTTCATCTCCAGCATTAAAAAGCTGTTGTGGTGTTGAAGTAATTGAACCACTTGAAATTGCTAGGTATTCAAAATCAGAAGGCGCATCTAATGCTTCTAACTCATCTAAAAAGTCAACCCGTATTTGAGGGGGAGAAAGTCCAAGGTCTATTGCTTGATAAAATAAAAATTGTTTTACAGCGGGCTCTTCTAAAATACTATACGCGGATGCTACTTGAGGAACCAACTCCTTTAGTTTCTTCTTTCCAGTTAATCCATTTCCAACGTCTACATTCGCAAGGTGTACAAGCGCTTCTTGTATTCCCAAAGGAATATTTGATCCCAACATAGATGCATCTAAAGCGATAAACGTTTCCGTATCATGTACCTCTCCATCTCGTTCCATTTCCAATAATGCAAGCTTTCCAATAACACCTCCCATACTCGCTCCGACAATAATATTCGGTTCATTAGAACCACTAGTTGCTTTTGCAGCATTCAATAAGTCAATAGCATCCTCTACCATTTCTCCATTTCTTTGTAAGTAATCGCTCCCATAATTATGATCTAAGAAAACCAAATCATAACCTTCCGCTTCTAAAAAATCTATGATAAGCATATCATTATCAGGATAAGCCACATCACTTAACCTTGAGATCATATTTGTAAAACTTCTATTCGCAGTTTGAGGTGGATCGAAGCCATCAATGATGACAAAAGGTTTTACCAATCCTTCGGAAGGACAATTTAAAAATACATTCAATAAACCTCCTGCGTGTTCTGATGTCGCAGGAACTGGAATATTTAAATCAGGAAGCGCACTATAATCCTCCGTAATAGGTGGGGCGTCAATCAATAATTCAAAGTTACTATAAAGTATGGTACCATCTACTAGAGTACATTTTAGCACTAGCTTTTTAGTCCCGTTAGAAGCATAACTGGGAGATATTGGTTGGTTCAAAGTAAAACTTTGAAAGCCTGAACCATCGCCCATATCGATTTTTAAAGATGCTATATCTGCCGATTGATTGCTATAAACTAACGTGCTTGGAATAATAAAAGATGGAAATAAATTATTGGAGACCAATTGAACCGTTGTAGCAGCAAATACTGTTTTTTCTTCAAATGGACTCTGCGAAGCGTTAGGTACATCGTATAATTTCTCTCCAATTTTATTAATTAAATTAAGTTCAATCGCATTTTCTTTAAATTGGTGATAGTTATACAACAAGAGCGCAATTGGAATTGAATTTGAAGTAGTATTGATGCTCTCTGCAGCCGCCTCCATATAATGTGAGGCATCCGGAAGAATTGTAGTATTCCCTAGTGTTGCTTCGTAAAGCGTAGCATAGATTTTACCGAAGCGATTAATTGTTAAGTCCGTTGATTTAAAACTCCCATCAAATTGCTCAATTGGAATATAGGGAAATGCTTTATCATAAAAAAAGTCAGATGGTATACCTGATAAATCTACGTGCTGGAGGACACTATTCATCTCATTTTCAAAATTGTCAACTTCAGTCTGACTTTTCTCCTGGGAGAAGAGTACATTGATACTAAACAATAGAATCAAAATTAAACTAATATTTTTCATGATGTTATTGTATTTAAGATTTAGAAATAATAATACCAGGATAAGCCGTGTTTGATTGACTTATCGAAAAAGATAAACAGTTAAAATGCTGTTGTTTAATTAAAAAAGGTATCCGAAATGAATAAGTACTAAGACAAGATTAAACTAAATTGTATTGGCACTAAACGCTAAGGATAATTTTTGAAATATAATGGTTTCGGGGTCACTGATAATTATCTGTAATTGTTGAACACCAAGGTAAGGCAAACACTAAATTTCCACCTATAAATAAGTCTCAACCTCATACAAATAAGTTTCATCCTTGTAATAAAACGTATATATTCTTCTCATTTTTTCTTATTTTCTAACTATAAGTCCAAGAAAATCAATATTTTGGCTGTATCATTATCCAGCCACTAAATTATTCACATAAAAAGAGGTTTTAAATGAGGCTACCCGGTAATAAGTGGATGTTAATCATATTGTTTTTATTCCCAATCTTAGCAAAATCTAATCAATTACCGGTTTTTCAATTGGATTCCGTTAAGATTTATAAAAAATTAGCAGAAAAATACGCTAGCTATTGGGTTGATGAAAGTGGATCAATTGATATTGAAGAACTGCTGAGTAGGGAAAAACAATTGACTTTTCAAGCCGTAGGAACAGGATTACCCAACTTGAAGAAAGTTTTTTGGTGTAAATGGCAAATACAAAATAAACTCCTCGATCCAAATGCCGTAAAGAATTGGACCTTAGATATTGGAAAAGGCGATTATATTGAAGTTTATTTCGTAAACCCGGCGGGACAAATTATCGAACACCAGACCATTGGTGAGTTAATGCCAATGTCTAAAAAATCATTATATCAAAAGCATTTTGTCGAGCGAATTCCATTTTCTTTAATCGCAAATCAAACGATCACGATGTACATTCGCTTGCATCGAATTAGTGGTTTCCCGCCCCAACTACAAATGGAATTATACCAACGTGATTTTTACGAAAGGGAGAATTATCACCATCAAGTTCCACTACGGTGGATGTTTTTTGGGATGCTATTTACCTTCTTCTTTTTTGGAATGGGCGTTTTTCTCGCCACCAAAGATCATACTTTTTTATACTATGCTTTATTCATTTTAGGCCTTGGCGGTTATCTGGTAGATGCTTTTTTTAATGTATTTGGAAATATTCTTTTCTTTCGAGAATATCCAATGGCAATTATGTATTTGGTTTACGCCTTGGTGACGCTCATGAATGTTTGCCACATTATGTTTATTCGTAGTTATATCAATTCCAGCGTCAATTTTCCGACTTGGGATCGAATGGCTTCCTATATCGTATTTATTAATTTAGCGCTCCTTGGAGTTGCCTGGGGTATTTATTATTTTACAACGGATGAGTTTTTTACGGATAAAATAATTATTCCGGTAATTATTCTCAGTTACTTTTTCTTGATTAGTATCGTTTTTCCAATTTTGCGAATGAAAAAAGGATCTATTGAAAATTATATCATTCTCACTTCCACCTCTTTATTTACCATTTCCATTTTTGTCAATGCAATTTCTATTTTCAATGGTACCAATTTGAGAATACTCGAAACACAACTCATTTTGCTCGCCGTCATTTTAGTATTCTCTTTAGGCTTGGCTATTAGTTTGGCTTATCGGTTTCACCGCCACCAAAAGGAGAAATTAAAATTGACGCGCTTGCAAGACCTCAATGTGATGAAAGCACAATTTTATCAAAATATTACCCATGAGTTTAGAACACCACTAACGGTTATCAAAGGAATGGCACAGGAAATACAGGAGGAAATTTTGGAAAAACAACAGCATAAACTTTCTCCAAAGTTAGAAATGATTCAACGTAGTGGGAATAATTTGCTCGACTTAATTGATAAATTATTGAGCATGGCCAAGTTGGAAAAAAATCAAGCGCAACTCAATTTACAGCATGGAAATTTGATCATTTACCTCCGCTATTTACTCGATTCTTTAGTGCCTTTTGCGAAAACTAAAAATGTGGAACTTCAATTCGTTTCCCAAGAATCTAATATCTGGATGGATTATGATGAAGAAAAAATTCGTCAGATTTTCTATAATATTTTATTTAATGCCATTAAGTTTTCTAAACAAAATGGCTTAGTCAGCGTAACAATTGAAGTCCTCGATAAGGATTCAACTCCGAAACTCCTCCTCTCCATCAAAGACAACGGAATCGGTATCGCACAAAAGGATTTAGCACTCGTCTTCGAACGATTTTACCAAGTACCCAAAACCTTATCCTCCTCCTCCCAAGGTTCGGGAATTGGGCTAGCACTTACCAAAGAGTTATTAGAATTAATGGACGGAAAAATTATTTTACAAAGTGAGTTGCACAAAGGCACCACCGTTAAAATTAGTATTCCTATTCAACAAAAGCTATCCGTGCAGGCGAGTCAAGTTCTTGGAAATGAACATCATTTTATAGAGGAAGGAAGCAGTAAAAAACAGCACAACTTATCAAATCCGAAGTTAAATAATTTACCCATCGCCCCTTCCAGACCACAGGTTTTACTAATCGAAGATAACCAAGACGTTAGGACATACCTCATCAGTATTCTGGAAAAAGAGTACGAACTTTTTATCGCAGAGGACGGTCAAAAAGGAATCGATATTGCACTGGATAAAATCCCGGACCTGATCATTAGTGATGTCGTCATGCCAAATAAAAATGGCTACGATGTATGTCGTATTTTAAAAAATGCCGCACAAACAAGTCATATTCCAATCTTGCTCTTAACGGCTAAAACAACTAAAGAAGATCGGATCGAAGGATTTACTCAAGGGGCAGATGCCTACATCGTTAAACCGTTTGAGAAAAAAGAATTAAAACTTATTCTACAGAATATGCTGGCGCATCGTCAAAAAATACAAAAAAGATTAGTGGAAGTGCCACCACAACAGTACGCCGCGGTAGAAGATGTTTCAGCTAAAGATCGACAGTTTCTAAAAAGAATAACGAACTATATCCAAGATAATATTTCTAATGAAAACTTAGATGTAGCACTTA
>JBGCFY010000205.1:0-13531 GCA_045110315.1 Saprospiraceae bacterium | reverse complement strand
TAACCTTCTTCGTATTCGAACATTTTTTCGAGGTAGGTAGACTTATTTTCGGCTTGAAACAAGCGATTGGGAACGTAGGTATTTTTAGGATACCAGCAAGCGATAGTTGTTTTTTGATAGCTTAGTTGTAGGAGTTTGTCTTCGAGGAAGACGTTGTGGAGAGCGGTTTTTAAAGCCGCTACGTTTTGGGAAGGTTCTGGATAGAGATAACTCCTTAACCCTAATACTTGTTGCTGATTATTACTAATCAAATAAGAGAACCTGTCCATTCCAACCAGAATGGACAGGTTATATGATTGAGTGGAATTGACTAAGAATTGATCTTCAAATATTTCGAAGCTTATCTTTCCCAATTTCCTGATAAGTTTGGTGCGCCCATATTTCCAAATTTAATTGTAGCATCTGGATCGTATAAATGATCGTACTTTTGGTATTTGGCATCCGCAAATTCTCCCATGTACTTTCTTTTTCGTACCCCAACTTCTACTACGTTTACCAAAGTTTTTTGGTAAGTCATGGTATCTGCTTTGATATCAAAGACACTACCTTCCCCGTAAGGGACATAGCGAAGAGAATCTAAATTGATGCCTAGCACACGCATAGAATCAATCGCTGGTTTGTAGATGGTGTCGTAGCGAATGGCAGCAGTATTAGTCGGATCATCTGGATCACCAAAAACTTGGATAATTGCAAATTTTCCTTCTGTCAATACTTGAGCTAAAGAATCAAAGTCTGACGCGAATTTACCTTTGATGGATCGATAAGCATCCTGTGCTTTTCGGATATCAATTAATTTGGCAATGACAGCGTCATCTCGCATCTCTTTCTCTGCTTTAAATTTAATAGGCTCTCGAATACTGCTGTAGAGTACCCAAACCAATCCAAAACAAAGTACAATTAGAAAAAGGTTAATGATTAATCTCATAAGAGTTCTTTTCGGTTTGTTTCAATGCAATAATAATACTTTTTCTTTAAATTTCAGCATTAAAATAAATCCAAATATCCAATTCCATCGACCCTAGAGAAAATCAGACCAGTAATTTATAAGACTTTGCCTTGAACCTCAATAAATTATAGCATAAAAACCGGTGGCGTGAAAAATAAATTTGAACGTTAATTCTGGCTATAATTTTGTCGATTATGATGAATCGGGTCTTAAATCTGCAACACGACGCTTTATTTTAGTTGGTAGCCGCAAGTGTCATCATCTCTCCGATAATGCATTCCCCGTTGTAAGCGGCACCTTCTTCAACAATTAATTTTTTGGCTTTAATTTTTCCGTTGACGTAGGCATTCTCGAGCAAATGCAAGGTACCTTTTACGATCAATTTACCTTCAATCTTCCCACGAATCACTGATTCGGAACAAGAAACATTCCCTTCTATGCGACTATTAGGTCCCATGACAATTTTTTTCTCACAGGTTAAATCACCAATAATTATCCCATCTAAGCGAACATCTTCCACTGATTTAAAATTTCCTTCTATTTTTGTACCCTCAGCAATTACACATACATTTGAGCTGCCGGGCAAATGATTGTTTTGATGAGTAGAAGCGGTTGCATTACTTTTTTTCTTTTTATTGATTCCAAGCATAATATTAAAGGATTTTACGTATCAGGAAATAACTTATAGGAATAAAATATAAATATACATTTTTTTTATAAATAAAAAATTAATGAGCACTACAATTTTAGCCATCGAATCTTCTTGCGATGATACTTCCGCTGCTGTCTTGAGAGATGGACAAATATTAAGCAACTGTATTGCTAACCAAGAAGCCCATAGCATATACGGTGGCGTGGTCCCAGAGGTTGCATCCCGCGCCCATCAGCAAAATATTATTCCAGTGGTTGACCTAGCGTTAAAGCGAGCAGGTGTTCAGAAAGAGGAATTGTCGGCCATCGCTTTTACGCGGGGTCCGGGATTGATGGGTTCTTTATTAGTAGGTGTTTCTTTTGCCAAAGCTTTTGCCTTGAGTTTAGACTTGCCGATGATTGAGGTAAATCATATGCAGGCACACGTTTTGGCTCATTTTGCGGAAGATCCGAAGCCCGAATTTCCTTTTTTGTGTTTAACCGTCTCGGGAGGACACACTCAGATTATTGTCGTGCGCAACTATTTGGAAATGGAACTAATCGGTACAACGATTGATGATGCCGCCGGAGAAGCTTTTGACAAAACGGGGAAAATGCTCGGTTTAGATTATCCCGCAGGACCAATTATTGACAAACTCGCACAAACGGGAAAATCAGTTTTCAAATTTGCAAAGCCCAAGGTAGCTGGTTTAAATTTTAGTTTTAGTGGCTTAAAAACTTCCATTTTGTATTTCCTGAAAAAGCAAGTGAAGGAAAATCCAAATTTCATTCAAGAAAATTTAGCAGATATCTGTGCATCTACCCAATCAACGATTGTTACGATTTTGATGGAGAAAATTCAACAAGCGGCGGAGCAAGAAAATATTAAGTGTATTGCCATCGCTGGAGGGGTATCCGCCAACAGTGGTTTGCGTACCGCTTTACAAACCCTTGGACAACAAAACGGCTGGCAGACTTTTATTCCTCGTTTGGAATACTGCACCGATAACGCCGCCATGATTGCGGTAACGGCTTATCACAAATTTCAACAAGGGGCGTTCGTCGGTCAAGATATCACTCCCCTAGCCCGCTATAAAATTAGTTAATGCAAAAGAAGTTATTGAATATACTGTAACCTATAGTTAGTTGAACCAGAAAGCAACTTTACCGAATGGAGTTGTTTGAAGCGTTTTGATAAGTACCTGCTTGAGCTAAAAAATAAAAGCAAACAATAAAAGAACTAAGGCAGCCATTTTAGTAATACAAACGTTAAAAACATAGTAGCAATTCATTATCGTACCGATACAAATTGAATCGCTGAATACTGCTCTACATCCCATGACCTCCGCGTACCTACTTTTCTGACTAAGTAGGGTGCTAGTTAGAAAATATCTATAGGCCGATAACAAATTATAGCAATCCTGCTGGTTTCAATAAAACCAGTAAACTAAATAACAAAAGCTTAGTCGTAATATTTATGCTAAGTTTACGTTTAAACTACGAAGTTGCTTTGAAGGTGCTTAAAAAGTGAGCAAATACATTCGTGCAACGCGCTTTTTATTGCAGTACGTTTAAGACAAGCGACCTTCTTTTAAAGTCATGAAAAAGAATCAAAATGAAGCAAAAAACTAAAACTAAACCTGATCATCCCGATCCTTTTAAAATTATTCAACTACTTAGCTTACCTTATTATTATTCAGCGTTTATCTAGAGATAGACTTTGACGGAATTACAGATAGATTTACGTTGCATTACGTTGCTATCACAGTAAAATAATTTACCAAATCATACAAAAAAATTCAACTTATGTAGCTGTTTAAAGACAACTTCATTTAGAATTTTACGCCCAATTTGGTTGTAAAATCCAGTTGTTCAAGATAAACTTTAGGGTTAATTCAGGGCCGTAAAGTAAAGAAGTTTTGTGTCAGTATTTATAATTTCCGCCATTAATCGTAAAATCGGGTGTATGAAAAACCGTACTTTAATTAATGGGATAAATGGCTCAAAGCATTAAGTATTAAAGCTATGATCGAATCCAATTTCTTTAGTAATCCCCTTTTGATTCCTTTTAAGAAATTGGATTTTTTTATTCTTTAATATTGAAGTTGTTTAAAATCAAACTTTCCCTGCAAGCGTTTCTAAAAAAAATGGCTCGTAAACCACGGCTCCATCAATGGGAAGCACTCAGCGGTTTACGAACCAAAAATATGTTTTTCGTTTTATTTCGATTGAAGTTATTTACTTCACGTACATCACTTGCTTTACAGCTTCTATCACTTTTGTAGGATTCGGCAAAAACTCTTGTACAAAAGCTGCTGCGTAGCCTAGAGAAGTATCCGCCGAGTTAACGCGTACGATGGGCGCATCGAGGTAATCGAAAGCAAATTTTTGAATTTCGTAAGTGACCTCGGCCGAAACGCCAGCGAAAGGCCAACATTCATCAACGATGACCAAACGGTTTGTCTTTTTTACGGAATCGACAATGGTTTGAAAGTCTAATGGTCGAATCGTTCGTAAGTCGATCACTTCCGCAGAGATTCCATCCTTTGCTAATTCTTCCGCCGCCGCTTGTGCGACCAACATCATTTTATTGTAACTAACGATCGTTACATCTGTTCCTTGGCGACGTACGGCTGCCAGACCGATGGGTACTAAATATTCTTCTTCCGGAACTTCTCCTTCCAAATTGTAATATAGCTCTGACTCCATCATACAAATTGGATCTTCATCTCGAATCGCAGATTTAATCAAACCTTTTGCATCATAAGGATCAATACAAGAAATCACTTTAAGTCCCGGTACGTTGGCCATCCAACTTTCAAAAGTCTGAGAATGCTGTTGTCCCAATTGTCCGGCAGCGCCAGAAGGACCTCTAAACAGAATCGGACAATTAAAGTCACCCGCAGATTGGCTTAAGGTCTTGGCTGCATTATTAACGATTTGGTCGAAAGCTAAGACGGCAAAGTTCCAAGTCATAAATTCAATGATGGGGCGCAAGCCATTCATCGCTGCTCCTACTCCAATACCAGCAAATCCAAGTTCTGAGATTGGCGTATCAACGACACGACGTTCTCCAAATTCATCTAACATTCCCTTACTCACTTTGTAAGCACCGTTATAAAGTGCAACTTCCTCTCCCATTAGGAAAACATTCTCATCTCGTCTCATTTCTTCCGACATCCCTTCTCTCAGGGCATCTCTTAATGCAATTTTTCTAGCCATGTGTCTTATTGTTCTTAAGTTCTTTTGATTGAAGTTATTTTCGGGCGTGCTTGAACGTTTCTTTTCCGCCAGCAGACCTTAATTTTAACATTTTTCTAATCCAAGTATAAACTTGTGCTGAAAGAGCCACAAAATAGGGATTTATCTTAGATTTGAAAATTAGAATGGGACTAAAATTCCATTCTTTTTGCGTTAAATCTGGTTTTTGGGCTACAAAGTACCTTGTAAAGTAAATAACACTTCCTTTTACAGGCTTCTTTTCGACGATTACTGCGTTAAAAAAGAACCTTACTCCGTGCGAAGTAAGATTATCATAATGCAGCAAAAGCGATTCTCCTCCATTTTTTGTCGGTTGTCCTACATTAAAGCTAACAAACAATGTAATGCGAAGCATCTTCAACAAAAATTATTAATTTAAAGAAATTCCTTATATCAAAATATCAAAAATTGCAAAGCGTTGATTAGTGATATTGAAGTTGTTTTAAAATAGATCGTAATACTTACTGCTAAAGCATTGCAATCCAGTACTTCAGCTTTTAAAAACAACTTCGTTTAATAAAAAAGCGATTTAAAAATACTTCCAATTAAAAAATTCATGAAAAATCTGATTCCTGTACTCCTACTCTTCTTATTTTCCGCCTGTCAAGAGCAGCAAGTTCCCGAGGAGGCTAAAGTCATTCCTACCAGTCGCATTAGTGGAATGATTCAAAATCCATCCGGTGAAAAAATATTTTTCTATACAGATAAAGATAAGTTGGAAGCGCCCCTTACGGATGGAAAATTCGATCTGGAAGTGGCCTTGACCGAAGCGAGTTACCTGAAGTTTAAACACGGTGCAGAAAGCTCCAGTTTATTTCTAAAACCTGGACAACAGCTTGAATTAACGCTCGACACAAAAGAATTTGACGAAACGATTCAATACGCAGGAAAGGATGCGGCGGAAAGTAATTACTTAGCAGAAAAATACCTCTTATTAGAAGGGATGACGGAAGGAATGCGAAGTTTTTTCTCAAAAACACCTGAAGCATTTACGCTAAAAGTAAATCAAATTCGTAAAGATCTCACTACTTTTTACGAATCCTACCAACAAAAGCACCAAGATTTACATCCTCACTTCTTACAGATCGAAGCTGCCCAAATCACCTACGAATGGGCTAACAATAAGCTTAATTATCCAGAGTATCACCAATATTTCAACCAAGATAGTGATTTTACGGCGGACGAAAACTATGATGCTTACCTCAAAGACTTGGACCTCGACAATGCCGATTTAATTGCTTCCGAGCAATACCGTTCTTTCATCAAATCGCATCTTAGTCAAATCACCCAAGCAAAGATTAATGAAAACCCCGAAGCGCATCAAAATCCTAGCTTGACTAAAATGAATTTGATTTTAGAAAAGTATCAAAATCCTATCATCAAAGATTATTTGATGTTTCACACGGTAAAAGCACACATTGCCAATCAAGGAACCAAGGGCACGACTGACTTGATGGCCCTTTTTGAAAAAAACTGCACGGACGCAGCTTTTAAGAAAACCATTGGAGAAGATTATAAAATTTGGGAAAACTTAGCCGTTGGAAAGATGGCTCCTGATTTTAAGTACGAAGATGCCAAGGGCAAGCAAATTGCCTTGTCTGATCTGCGTGGCAAATATGTATACATTGACGTATGGGCTACTTGGTGTGGCCCTTGTATGGCAGAGTTACCACATTTAGAAGAACTCCAAAAGCAATATGCGAAGAGTGAAAAACTAGTTTTTGCGAGCGTTTCGATCGACGAAGATAAAGGAGCTTGGGAAAAAATGGTGGCGGAAAAGGAAATGATGGGCGTGCAACTTTATGCTGACAATGCTTGGAAGTCTTCTATCGTTAAAGACTACAAAATCAGCGGAATTCCTCGCTTTTTATTGATTGATGAAACAGGAAAGATTTTCGATGTAAAAGCACCACGTCCTTCTTCGAAGAAGATTAAAACAATTTTTGCCGAAATAACGGCTAACAAAGCGACTTCCATGAAATAGGAATATCACTTCTTTACCGCCTTCAAATATAGTCTTTTTGGAAATTCTTTCAAGGCTATATTTGAAGGATTATCATTTTTAGGATTAACCGTGATCAAAATACCTTATGTTTAAAACAACTTTTTGCTTAAGAGTTATTATTTTACCAAAGTTGTCTTCCACTCTGACTTTAGCCGAATGAAAAGAATCGTAATTTTATATTGACACTTACTTCTCAAGGAGCTGCCCCAGCGCAGTAAGATCTGATCCGCCAAAAGTACCAGAACTCATCAATAATAAATTCTGATTTGACCAGTCCTGTTTTTCTAGCAAAGCAAATAATTCCTTCTTATCGGTCAGTACCACTAAATTAGGGTGATTGAAGGCTGCTTTGACTTCCGCTTTGGTAAAAGGAGGCAATTTTTTCATTTTGAGCGTATGCTCGCTATAAAAAACAACGGCCACATCTGCTCCATCCATGCTATTGCGGTACTCTGGGAAAAAACTTTTGTTGAGACTACTAAACGTATGTAATTCCATACAAGCGACTAAACTACGCTGTGGGTATTGCGCTTTGACCGCTTTGACGGTAGCTTTTAACTTGGAAGGGGCGTGCGCAAAATCTTGAAAAGCAATGGCAGATTTTGTTTCTGCTAAAATTTGTAACCGTTTAGCCGCACCTTTAAAAGTCTGAATGGCTTCAAAAAATTGATCTTCTGCGATGCCTAGTTCTTGGCAAATCAGAAAAGCCGCCCGTAAATTTTCCAAATTATGTTGACCAAAGATAGATAGTGGAACTAAGCCTAAGGCTTCCGATTTGACGAAAGTCTGCTGGTTTTTTAATTCATAAGGAAATGCCTCATAGGGAATCAAATCGAAATCAAAAGAACGACCTGCGAGAATTTGCTGTAGCGATTTATCATTTTTATAATAAAAGAGCTTCCCCCCCGGCTGAATCGTCTCAATAAATTGCTCAAATTGCTGAACATAACCTGCAAAAGTAGGAAAGACATTAATATGGTCCCAAGCGATGCCAGTAATTACGGCGAGATGTGGCTGATAGTGCATAATTTTGGGTCGTAAGTCAATCGGAGAAGACAGATATTCATCTCCCTCAAGCACCATCAAATCGGCGGTAGAAATCCGTACCATATTGTCAAAACCCTCAATAATTGCCCCTACGAGGTAGTCAAAATCACAAGCTAAATACTTCAATACGTGCAAAACCATAGAGGTCGTCGTCGTTTTACCATGACTTCCCGCAATGACCACGCGCTGCTTCGTTTTTGCAGCTTCGTATAAAAAAGCAGGATAAGAGAAAATAGGAATCCCTAAGCTTTGTGCTTTCAACAATTCCGGATTGTCCTTACGTGCATGCATCCCCAAAATGATCGCATCAATCCCTTCGTTAATCCGAGCTGGATCCCAGCCCATTTTCTTGGGAAGTAAACCCTTCGCCTCTAATCGATCCTTGGCCGGATTATAGATTTCGTCATCGGAGCCCGTAACGGTATGATGATTGTATTGTAATGCTAGAGCTAGGTTGTGCATCGCACTTCCACCAATGGCAATTAAATGTATACGCATACTGGCAACGTGTTTGTTAAGAGTATAATTAGGCGTTCTTTGAGGAGCAAAAAAGTGGTGAATTGAGCCCTTTACGCTCTAATATTTATTTTTTTTAAAAAAACTTAATGCAGTTTAAAGAACAATATTTCTTTAAACTGAACAATAATTGACGGTTAAACAACACAATAATATAATATCTGTGGCAAAATATTCGTTAAAAGACAAATATTTCGGAAATAAAACTTTTATTTTATAGTTTTGTTTAGTTACTCAAACATATCAATTAATTCGGTAAATCAATAAGATGAGAAATCTCAAAAAATTAGCCCCTATTGCAATATTCGTATTAGCCTTGTCTACTTTAACTTCTTGCAACCGAGGGTACGGTTGTCCAAATAGTATTTCTGTAGGAAAAACGATCTTAAAGGCAGCAGTTCAAAATGTATCTGTAGCTCCGATCAAAGCGATTCTTGATTAGTAAATACTAAGCATTTTATTTTAAATAATTTAGTTGGAGCGTTAAGTCGATTTTATTTGTATCCAAATCAACTACCTGTTTTGTAAGGAGCAGTCATGCTTTCGCAAATTTCAGTACTATACCTCTCACTACCCTACCCGTCTACCGTTGTTGTGGTTAAAACTTGCTATCTATTTATTTATTTTACCTTAGATAGTGAAGTTGTTTAAAAACGCCAAAAATGTTTGCGAATTATTAAACAACTTCCGTAATTAACGATTACAATTTGTCCAGAAACTCATGAAAGATGCCTCCATTATTCTAACCCGAGATGGTTCTCATTCCCTCGCAAGTGAGACTTTCGATACGACTTACCACTCCATTCACGGAGCCATTCAAGAATCTCAGCATATTTTCATTGATGCCGCTTTTCGGATGAAGGCTGTTGCACAACAAGAATTATCTATTTTAGAACTTGGTTTTGGGACAGGCTTAAATGCTTATTTGAGTTATTTAGAAGCGAAGCGGCGTGGTGTTGCCGTTGCCTATACGGCCATTGAAGCCTACCCTATTTCGCTACAACAAGCCCGTCAGCTCAACTATCCTGATTTATTACAACGCAAACCAAAGGCTTTTTTAAAATTGCATCAAATCAATTGGGATCAGGAAAAAAAGCTACATCGACTTTTTAATCTTGAGAAATTAAAAAGTGATTTTCAGCAAATCGATTACGAAAATCAATTTGACATCGTTTACTTCGATGCTTTCGCGCCAGATATTCAACCAGAGTTATGGTCACCAGAAGTACTTGAAAAAACTTATCGCGCGCTCAAACCTGACGGTTTTTTAGTTACTTATTGTGCCAAAGGAATTGTCAAACGCAGACTCAAGGCGATTGGTTTTTTGGTGGAAGCCTTGAAAGGACCTCCTGGGAAAAGGGAGATGACGAGAGCAGTGAAAATTTCAAACTAAGTACTTATCTCTTTTATATAGCGCCAAATTTTACGCTAACCGACTTCCGGTAATCTCTTTAATCACGAAGCGGATCAAACCGTAGTAAGCTTTGGGTAAACAACTTCATTGTAAATTATGCTAGGATTCAAAGCTTAAGTTTAAAGAATAGCACAAATCAACACCTGTCTAATACTTCCAATCTCGCCACAAAGAAGGATTTAACCTAGAATCCATAAGTTTTTATTATTTTGTGCAAAAACCACCAAATCTACTACCATATGAAAAAGCTTGCACTGCACTGGCAAATTCTCCTAGGAATGCTTTTAGGAATCGCTTTTGGCTATTTGATGTCCACTTTCGAATGGGGACCTGCTTTTATTAGAAGCTGGATCAAGCCAATCGGCCAGATTTTCATTAATCTGCTCAAGTTGATTGCCATTCCGTTGATCATCGCTTCTTTGATCAAGGGAATTTCTGATTTGAAGGATATTGCTAAATTTAAGCAAATTGGTGGTCGTACAATTTTAATTTATCTGATGACGACGGTAGTTGCCATCTCTATTGGTTTACTTGCCGTCAATATTATTCAGCCGGGCGAAGGCATTAGCGAAGAGACCTTAGGTCAGTTAACGAGTGCTTATTCTGAAAAGGCCAGTGCAAAAATAGAAGCGGCACAAGCACAAAAACAAACCGGACCATTACAGTTTATTGTTGATATGGTTCCTTCCAATATCTTTGGCGCATTGGGAGATAATGGAAAGATGTTACAAGTTATTTTCTTCGTCATCTTCTTTGGTATTTCTTTGCTACTCATCGAGCCGAAAGTAGCTAAGCCCGTCAAAGACTTCTTTGATGGTGTAAACGACGTTATCCTCAAAATGGTCGACCTCATTATGCTGATCGCTCCCTACGCAGTATTTGCTTTATTGGCGGCACTCGTCGTAGAAACAACAAATGGGGAATTACTCATCGCGCTATTAAAATACGCTTCGACCGTTGTTTTTGGATTACTCCTAATGGTTAGCGTCTACTTAATCGCGGTTAAAGTTTATACGGGAAAAAGTCCTGCTTTTTTCTTGCAAGGAATTAGTCCTGCACAATTACTTGCCTTCTCTACCAGTTCGAGTGCGGCTACCCTTCCCGTTACGATGGAACGTGTAGAAGAACATTTAGGGGTAGAGAAAGAAGTGACCAGTTTTGTTTGTCCTGTGGGAGCAACGATTAATATGGACGGGACAAGTCTTTATCAAGCCGTTGCGGCAGTTTTTATTACTCAAGCCCTAGACTTTGATTTGACCTTTAATGATCAACTCACCATTATTCTGACGGCAACGATGGCTTCCATCGGCTCTGCGGCGGTGCCCGGAGCAGGAATGGTGATGCTAGTCGTTGTTCTCGAAGCCATTGGTTTACCCGCAGATAAATTAGGAATTGGTCTGGCTTTGATTTTTGCGGTAGATCGCCCATTGGATATGTGCAGAACAGTGATTAATGTAACGGGAGATGCAACAGTTGCCATGCTTGTTGGAAAAAGCGTTGGGAAATTAGGGGAACCGAATGTTCAAAATTGGGATGATAATTATCCACCAAAACAATAATTTTTTTTAGGACTGCTTGCCAAAACTGAAAATATGATTGCTGCGCTAACTACGCCAGAAGATTGTTTTAAAAACTTACTTGATTATCCTTTTACGGCTAATTACTTGGAAGTTGGAGATGGTCTTAAAATGCATTATCTCGACGAGGGAAATGCTACGGGTTCGATCGTTTTATTGTTGCACGGTGAACCGAGTTGGTCTTACCTTTATCGCAAAATGATTCCTATTTTCACGGAAGCAGGCTTTCGCGTCATTGCGCCCGATTTAATTGGTTTTGGAAAATCAGATAAGCCTATTCAACAAAGTGATTATAGCTATCAGCGGCATATTGATTGGGTTAGTGCTTTATTGCAACAACTCGATTTACAGGCGATTAACTTATTTTGTCAAGATTGGGGCGGCTTAATTGGATTGAGGATTGCGATGGAACAGCAAGATCGCTTTGCGCGAATTGTAATTTCTAATAGTGCTTTACCAACTGGAAACCCACCAATGCCAAAAGCGTTTATTGATTGGCAAACTTACAGTAAGCAAGTTCCCGTTTTACCGATTGGTAAATTGATTAATAAAGCGACCGTTTCTGATTTAAGCCCCGCAGTACTCGCCGCTTACGAAGCACCATTTCCCGACGAAAGTTATCAAGCCGGCGCTAAAGTTTTTCCGAGTTTAGTCCCGACTCAACTAACTGATCCAGAAGCCATCAATAACCAAAAAGCTTGGGCGGCTTTGCAACAATGGCAAAAACCTTTGCTAACCCTTTTTGGAGACCAAGACCCAATTACAAAAGGAGCAGAACAATTTTTCCAAAAGATTGTTCCTGGTGCACAAGGTCAAGCCCATCAAATCATTGCAGGGGCAGGACATTTCTCACAAGAAGATCAAGGAGAACAATTGGCACAATTTACTATAGATTTTATCAGAAAAAAATAAACAAACAATTTGACTCCTGATTTTATACTTCATCTAAAAAAACTACGTTATAAGTCCGTATAATGAAGTTAGACGAATGAAGTAGTTTTAAAACAGACCTTCAAACCCTCAACTAAAGAATTAAAATCCAGTACTTTCCTTTTGCTCGTTCCCGCAGCTATTGCTATGTTTATTCTGAAAAGAATATACCGCTTGCCAATGGAAAATAAAAAAAGTAGTGCTGTATTCAAATCTTCAACGCTGATGCGTAGGCAGGTTCCGTTTCTAGGCTCCTTAGTACATTGTACTTAAGAACAACTTCAATTTTAAAACAAAAAAAGCTATCCAAAAATGAAAAACCTACTGCTTACGCTTGCCGTAATAGCAAGTCTAGTGCAATTACATGCCCAAGAAGAAACCCTCAATACGAAATACATCGTTGGGGGCGGTTTCAGTTATTCCAATCAAAATAATAATTTAGGCTCTCATAATAACTTTGCCGTTGGGGGACATTTGCCTGGTTCTCTTGATTACCAGTATGATACCGATTATGATGTGTTTACTTTTTCTCCTTACATCGGAAGAGTACTTACGCCACGATGGACCGTTGGTCTAAATTTAGATTTTGGCTTTGGAAAAACAACTGTAAAAATTGCACCACCTACTACCGCGCAACTAAACTACACTGCTGCGATCCGGCAAGTTGGGATTGGGATATTTAGTCGATATCATTTCAATCCGGACCAGAAATTTCGATTCTTTTTGCAAGCCTATCTACAGTATTATCAGACCAAAGAAGACAATAAAAGAGAAGGAGATTTTTTTTCCGAAGGAGAAGCGAAGCAGGTTATATTGGGGATGGCTCCTAGCTTTTTGTACCAAATCCAAAAACATTTCCGCGTGACGCTTCGATTTGGAGGAATTGCTTATTCAAATGGGCGCTCCGCTTACACCCGTGAAGTTGAAGTTAACAAGAAGCAAGAACAAGAACAAAACTTTAGTACCTTTATGACCAATTTCGATCTTTCCAACTTAGTACTAGGAGCAGAATGGAATTTCTAAACAAAGGAGCTAAACACTAAGCATATTTTCACATACTTTTTATGAAGTTGTTTTAAAATAGGTAGATGATTTATTTGCAAGCCATTGATTTCCAATATTTCAGCTAATTTTTTTCACCGTAGCTATGGCTACGAAAAAAAAATAGAGCTTCATCTTGAAAACCAAGCGCTTACAATTAATTT
>JBGCFY010000204.1:0-7690 GCA_045110315.1 Saprospiraceae bacterium | reverse complement strand
GTTGCATAATCAAGTGCTGACAATTCCATTAATTTTGCTGTAACCGCATCAAGGGACTCAACGCCAAGTATTGCATTTAAAAGAATACATTTTTCTACAATTCTAGGAAGCAGACCGGCTTGTAAGAAAGAGGTTTTACCTACTTTGCTCGCACCGTAAAGTAAAAAGACTGCCGGAGCGTTTTCCACTTGAAGCGCGTCGTAGAATTTACGAATTTCGTGCGCTCTACCCCAGAAAATTTTAGCGGAAGCAACGGAATAAGCTTCTAATCCAGGAAGTGGATCCGGAGGGAAGTCTACCGCTCTAAGTATTGGTAAGTTATAAAGTGGTCTATCGGCACATTCGGGCAAACTCCAATTTGCTGCTTCCGTGAATTGGGCTTGTACATTTAAAATCCAAGAGGACTTTTCCCTTGCGTATTCTTGACGGTCTTTACCTAAACCTCTTTGGGTTACGTGGCGTCCCCAGCCGTTACTTTTTAGGATATTAATTGCTTTTGTATAAGCATTTTGAATGGTGTTGCCAACGCCAAGTTCTTGGTAAAAACGAATCGCTATTGCGGTGGCTTCATCGTCTAAGACCTTCTCTGCTGTTGCAATAACAATTGGAATTCCTTTTTCGTGCAGTAAGGCACTTTGCTTTTGGGTGGCACAAGCATTTAAGAATACCATTTGTAAACCTTTATGAGCGGCTAAATATCCAGCCAATCCATCTGCATAGACAATATTTTTTTCTTTAAATGGTGCTTCGAGGTGAATAGCATAGTCGTTGGCATGACCAGAGAAATGAAAAATGGCAATGCGATCTTTGAACTCTTGAAATACCTTTATGATTTCATCAAGCGTCACGTTGTACCGTATTTCGACTTGGCAAAGGTTTTCTTTTCTAGCGGCAGCTAAAGCCGCTCGAATACCAGTATGCTCGGAGGATAAATACCGGAGATGGTTTTCGCTATTAGACTTATCATCTGCGAAGGCAAAAAATAAAACGGGAGGATTAGTCATTGGTAAAAGAAATTAATTGTTGGAGCTCTTCTTCGGTAAAAAATCGAAAGCTAAAGGTGTAAATGTCAGGTTTGGTTTGTTGGTTTTCTAGCTCAATGCCAAGTTCATACCATTGCCCTAAGACTAGCCCTTGAAGCAGTTGGGTTTGAATATTTTTGATGGATAATTGATAAGCGAGTTCTTCTTCCTCCTCCGATTGCATGGACGTTAAGCTTTGCGTTAGTTCGGCAACTTGTGCTGTGTCTATTTGGAAATAGCCCTCGATTAAACTGGTGTCACCAGCATAGAAGACGAGCTCGTCGTTCTTATCAATGATGTGGATGCTTTTAACTGGGAATTGCTTTTTTATTTTAAAATCTATCTGGAAATCGTCTCTGTATAAGAAACGAAAATGATCCGTTTCCAGGAAAAGTAACTTATCTTCGTCGGGTATCGGTTCTTCTCCTTTCATTGGAATGATCCGGTCATTATCTATTCGACCTCCTCCTGCGATACTTCTCCAAAAGGCTTTTGCTTTTTTTAAGGCTGAAAGGGTAGAAGCTAGCCAACTTTGCTCTAAATGTTGTTCAAAACAGTGAGCGATAGATATTGAGTCTTTCGGATCAAAATAAATCCACTTGGTATAGCCATTTTCTTCTTTACCATTTAATTTGATGGATACTTCTCCCTTACATTTATAGCAGTAGGGTTTTAAATAATAGCCTGTATTATCTGTCAAAAAAATATTAAACTGTGTATTGTCGCTATTACCAATAAGTGGTTTTCGCTCCGCTCCGTGGATCAGTACCAGGCTATCCAATGGTGTGGTTTCAACCCAATAGTTTGGTTTCGCTTGCGTTGCACTAAACTGGTAAAAGCTTAGGAATAAAAGGAATAAAAATATAGTTGTTCTCATGAGGGTAGATTTTTTATTTTGGAAGTAAATAGGGTATAGCAAAATTGATTTTTGACTAAAAAAATAGCACTAATTACAAAAGGAAATTTCAGGTAATACCAGTAGAAAAGCCCAACGGCAAAGCATAGAAATAGACTAAGACTTAAAATGATTTCAGCCATTAACCAACGATTAGGTTTAAGGAATGATTTTTTGATTTGACGGCTAACTTTATGAAAGTAAACGATCCCTGAAATCGCAATTATTAAATTGGCTAAAAAAATCAAACTCCAGTGACTATTCTGGAGATAAGTATTCGTCGTAATGTTCAGGTAAGTATTTAGGGTAATATAGATGCCATTTAAGGCTGGGCTAACGGGAGTATCAAAACTCTTAAAGGCGAGGTTGTATTTATTTTTAAGTTGATCAAACGCGCCAATCACAATTACTTTTTGCTTGTCTAGCATCATTTGTTCTTCCCGTAATCCGTGGGCTAGAATTACCGAGGCATCTTGGCCCGCAAAAAGTGGCCTAAAACCTTTAGGTCGATTATTGCGAATCAGATAGTTAAGCTCAATGGTAGAAGGGGCAGCTTGATAATTAGACTGTGCTTTTTTGTTTTGAGTGTTGCGTAGGATTAATTCAACAAAAGAAGGTACCGCTAATTCGTCTTTAAATAATTTAGCGAAGCGAATTTTTTTTTCGTTGGGATATAAATATTGAGTCTTAAGTCTTCCTGTACTAGGTTTTTTTTTTTTTTTTTTATGATTAGTCGTTGTCCACGATTTATGATCAAAAATAGTTTTTTGGTTGTCTGATCGAATAAATATGAGTTTATCTTCTAGTGCTGCCATGCTGGTATAAAGAAGGCTATCCGTTCCGATTAATTTTTTTTCATCCGTAGTATCAATCGGTTCGAAAATGTAGTGAAGCAAAACGGTATGAATACTGTCCTCTTCGCTGAGTAGCTGTAAAAGTTTTGCGAGTGATTCCCGCTTTACTCGATTGCATTCAAGGTCGATAAAACTAGCATCCAAATTAATGCAATAAATTTCGGCTAAAGCTTCTTGAAATCGTTCCGCTCGGTCATCATCCGCATGATCCATACTCCACATTTTTTGCAAAGGATCGTAAAACTCATTTTCTATCCTTTGCAGGAAATAATTTTTTTGTAAAAAAATAGCGCACAAACTAAGAATCGCTGAGATTGAGATCGCGTAAATAAGAGCATAAAGTTGGGATTGACGAATTTTCATGCGATAGAAACTAGAGGTGAATAGGAAGTCATATTTTTTTTCTGAATAAGAAAGTCAATCCTAAGAAGGACCATAGTAAACAAAAGCTGCCCAGAAAAAAGGATGTCCAGTGTTAATCAAATCACTAGTGTCTTCACCATATAAATTTACCTTTCGCTTGGCATTTTTGAGGCTTATTTTGCTATCATGGATTTTCATTGACGGATTCCCTTTCAGCGGAGCAGAAAAAAGAAAATCGTCAAATAGCTGCGTACTTGACTCGTCGTCAACGGACCAAAGACTTACAATTAAAGATTTCGCTCCAGCGTACATCAAGCCTCTCGAAAAACCCATTAACCCTCCACCTCTTTGAAAGGTGCCTCGCCCCGTCTGACAAGCAGATAAAACCATGGTTTGACAATCTAGGTTCAGATTGAAAATATTATAAAGAGAAAGTGGTCCATCGGAAAGCGCTAAATAACTTAGTTCTGGGACAGCATTAATTACACTGTGGGTAGAAAGGTAAATCGTGTTATAGCTAGTAGTTTGTGTACTTCGTTTTAAGTTCTTTAAGGTAGCTTGCTTTTCCAATAAACTTTTGAAGGAGGATTGCTTGAATGGAATATTTTTAAAATCAGGTAGCCGCAAGTTGTTTAGCTTTTTGTATGGGTTAAAATTTCCTTTTGCTACTACTAATAATGATTTGTCATAGATCTGTTCTTCTTTGCTAAAAAGCTTCGTGTAATGCTGAAAAGTATTGGCGGATTGGTAATAGTTGATTCGATAATTATCAATCACGTAATTGTAATCTCCCCAGGTCTCCTTACTGCCATCAACAATCAACATTTCGAAGGGTAAAAAATATAGTTCAGCATCCTGAGCAATGGTAAGCGTAGTGATGTTTTTTAAAATAGGATCTTTGGTAATGGGAGCAAAGATGTTTTGATGAGTCCTGCGTAAGAGCTGAAATAAATCTCCTTTTGGTGCCCAATATTGCAGGGCTATTTTTTTGCGAATCAGTTTTGGTGCATCTTTTTTATTGGCTTTATTATATAATGCTTTAAGTTGGTATAAGTCTGTTACTACTGCTTTAGCTGGCGCTAAAGTAAATACCTTAGTTCGCGCTTTGGTTAATACAAAAGCGTAGATGGAGTCACCTATGAAATATTCAATGAAAGCTTGTTGCGGTTTCAATTGAGCTTGGATATCTGTGGTATTTATCTGAGCGACAGGATGAAAGTCCTCAGAACTGCTCAACACTTTAAGTTTAGTAAATTTTAATTCTGCGAGTAGTTTTTTCTGTTGGCTACGAATAGCAGCCGAAGGATTCTCGAGCAAGCGCAATTGATTTTGGTTTAAGCGAGCGTACAGATTATCTAAGGTAAGTTGCAGCGTTTCATTGAGTGGTGTGGGTTTCGCTAATAACTTGCGAAGCAGTAATTCATTGAAAGTTCGAGATTTGAATTGTTGGGTATATCGAAAAGCTTCTTTTTCTTTTCCCAAGGCTAACGCAGTAGAAACGGCACCCGTATACGCATTGAAGTTGTACTCCGTCGCTAATTGTCTAGAACTTTCTCCAAGAAGATTAGGAAAGATATTGTCTTCGGTAATGTCAATTGCCATTGAAAAATAATTAGCTGCTTGACGATACTTCTTTTCCGTTTTGGCTAAGTATCCTTTCGTTGTGTAAATACTTGAAAGTAAGCCGTATTGCGCATAAGTATTTGCAATTTCCACTGCGGCATCAAAGTGCTTTTTTGCTTTTGTTTGATCTCCTTTTTTGTGATAGATTAAACCTTGTCGAAAAGAAAGGGTAGACAAACCTTGGGTAAAATTAATTGCTTTCGCATTTTGCGTTGCTAAGGCGTAATGTTTTAAGGCACTATCTGGTTTCATTACAGTGCTATAATATTCACCTAGTTGATAATGGCTATAATAAAAATGCAATGGTTCTTGCCATTGTTTTGCAATTTGCTGACAAAGGGTAAGCTGTTTAAAAGCTTCTTTTTGATTTCCTTGCAGCAGTGCTAATTTCCCCAAAAGATAATAGATGGTAAATATATCTCGGTCAAGTTCAACAACTTTTGCTTTTGCTTTGGAGCTTTTCTCCTTTGCGGCTATTTCTTTTAGTATTGGAATAGCTTCCTCAAGGGTGGAAGTAGCTTCTGCGTAATCTTTTTGCAGGATTAGCATACTAGCAATGTTGCTTTGTAGATTGACGTAAAAAGTCATTTTGTTGAGGTAATCTTTTTTGGGATCGCCGATACCAGGTTGAAGAAATACGAGATAGTCAATGTTCTTCAGTTTGGTCAACATTTTCCATGCTTGTCGAAAATAGTGCAGACTATTCTCAAGGTCGTACATACTCGCATAAGTGCTACCTAAGTGGTTGTAGAGATTTACGATTTGTTGCTCTACTTCAAATTTATTCAAGGTATAATTTGCCGCACGATGTTTGTCTAATGCTCGCATATCTAAATCCGTGCTTCCATTAGATCTAACTTCAATTTGTTTTTGTAAAACATCAGCGATATTATGATGAATACCTTTTAATACTTTCAGTCCGTATTGTTTGTCAACTAGTCCATTAGAAGGTACAAAGCTTGGTCGGGTTTGATTTTCTTTATTTTTATCTAATAGGATATCTTTGAGTAAGTAATAACTTTCTAAGGCTTGTTGATAATGTCCATTATCTAATAGATCTTTAATAAATTTAGGATGTACTTTATTGAGCAATGATAGTTGGTGAACATTAATGGTAACGTCCGTGATTTGTAACTCACGCTGTTTCTGTTGTCTCGTCGTCGTATCTAAATAGGTGTAAGAAAAGAAATCGTCAACGGGGTAAGGCGTATTAAATTTTTCCACTAAATTAAGGTTGATTTTAATGGCTTGTTTGATTTCAACGAGCGACGCTTTAAATTTCCCCACCTGACCTAAAGTGAAACTACTATTTTGATAGTTTTTAGCTAAATTATCTTCTTCAAAATGATCGCCAATGATCTTACGTACACTAACTACATTATTTGATAAGTCATCAAATAGACCTTTCGCTTTTGCATGAATCAAGATATCTTTCATGATAAGTTGCTGCTGGTAAACAAGATCAAATTGATTTTTATGCGTCTGGTTGATTACGTCTAGCATTAAGAAGTGATATACGGTGTAATACCTCGCGGCTTTAGTATCCCCAAAAGTATTTTTTATCATTGTTCCAAAAAATACCATTTGACTTTTTGAAGCATTTTTACTTTGAAGAGATTTCTTGATCAGGTTGTCGTACAGATTCTGATAAAGTGTTGAAACATCAACGTCTCTAAATAATTCTTCTGGGTCAATATTGATATTAAAATGCTTAAAAAGACTATCTGGATTAATTTGCTTTAAAAGAGGATGATCTCGAACCTTATTACTAAGCACGGGCATTCGATTTTTTGTTTTTAAAGTATCTAAGTTTTTAAAGACAGCATTGAAATCATAGTTTTTAAAGTAAGCATTCATATCCATTGAACTAAATATACATCCCCAATCAACACCTGCCAGCAGTTTATTTAAATTCACACAACTCGACAGCTCACATACCATTTTGAAGGATACCAAATCTGCGACGTCGGCTCCTGGTCCAAATTTGTTAAATACACAATACATATCAAGCGCTTGCATCAAAGCAAAAGGATCATTTTGTTGAAAGCACTTGAGCAATTCTTGTTGGTTCATGAGAGAAGTAGGATTCATCGTCGAGGGAGTAGGACTTCCCTCAGGAAAAAGAGTGTGACTAGTGCTACAAATACTGTCAAGCATCTGATCAAAGTCAAAATCTTTCATGATCGCATTCCATCTTACATCCTGCATAGCTTTGTTCCAATTTATTTTACGAAAGAGTTTATTGAAATCAAGTCCGTGGTAAATTTTTTGAAAATCTAGATTGTCATACAAGTCATAAATTGCAATGCTGTCGCTCATGTCTATTTCATTGTAGATCTGGTCGACTAGACTATCGAGTGCGGCATCGCTGTACGTTCTTAGTTTTTCGTAGTCGATGGTATGGCTAGCAAACTGTGCTTGGGTAAAAAAGCTAAAGCAAAAAAACAAGGAGGAAAGTAAGGTTCGTTTAAACATAGGTTATGGAGGTGTATTTCCTTCGGTAAGGAAGGAAGTATCAAGACAACTTCAATGATGATACAATTTTGTCTTGGTATTTAGAATAATCTAATAAAGTTCGATAAAATGAATAGCTTTTTCATCCTTGATATTGTGGAAGGTCAACTACTTATATTTGAGGAGCGTACCGCAGTTATAGTTGGAAAGATGAGCTGTTCCTTAGAAATGAGGAGCTTGCTCTAGTCCTTAATGAGTACTTCGCTGAAAAAAATAATTACGACCTTGAGCATGGGAAGGTTGAGTAGTAGTGAAGTTTGTTTTAAGGCTGTAACAGTGTACTTGTTTTGATCTACTTGATTTGATGTTTTTGCGATGCTACTTATTTAGCAGTAAAGCTGTTACTTACTTATTAGGGTTGAATCACTGATGGATCATCACGAACTTTGTAAAGTAGATTTTTATTTTAAAACAACTTC
>JBGCFY010000203.1:0-7955 GCA_045110315.1 Saprospiraceae bacterium | reverse complement strand
GTGGAAGGTTTTGTTTTGTGGAAAGTGAGGAATTTGAAACGGCTAGGTACTTAATAAGCATCCTAAACTAATCTCTTAAAATAATTGCTTAGCTTTGATGGTAATTGGGTACTCATTCTGGGGACACAAGTTGTAAAATTTTGTTGTGAGCAAAAGGTAGTCCCGACATTTGTGCAAGCCCAATACTTAATTTAGAATGTACTTAGCCATTAGCAATAAAAAGAAACCCATTGAAAATAGAGGAATCAATTATTAGGAAATTAACGATGAGCTTAGTGGAACTAGAACGTAAGTTTAGTCCGCCGGACACTATCATACGAGAATATACGACGCCAAAAGATAAAGAAGAATATAAATCTTATAAATCCAAAATTGATGAATTTGGAAGAAAAGAATCTTACAAAAATTATAATTCTGATGGAAGCCCGGCAGATGAAGGCACAATAAATTTCCCGACAAAATTGATAGCGGTTACAGAAATTATTTCAGGTAATGGAGACAGGGATCAAATTACGCAGGAATATAATCAAAATAACTGCCTGGTGTACGAATCCTTTCAATATGGATTTGATGCAACAAAAGATGAAGTTTTTATAAAATATAACGAAAACGGAACAATTCATTCCTTTAGTGCAATCGAAAATATATTTGAAGAAAAATATTGTAATCGAGGCTATCACTTTGAATACGAAGGACTAGCTATAAAACGAATCTACCGTATTGAAGAGCAGGCATTGACTACAATCGTTAAGGTTAGCACAACGGAGGAAACGAAAGAAATTATCTTCCTTAGCGAAGATGAAATTGAGCGGAAATTAATATTTAGATTCGATGAGGAGAATCGGGTAATTGAAGAAATAAATATTAGATACGATGATTACGCCAACAACGAGATATCTTCAAATTGTAAAACAGGCTATGAATACAACAATAATGGCAGTTTAAAAAGAGAATATTTTGAGGACTACGATATCGAAACCAAGCAAATAACTGATATCGAAGAATCGCAGTTTGATGCTAATGGAAGGATACAGAAAAGAACCGTCAGAGAAGTGAATACAAAAAGGGGGTTTATCGAAAGAACAACTTATAGTAAAAGAAAAAAGAACCGCGGATAAGGTTCGGTACGTATGATAAAGTCCGCTAAATGTAAATAGCAAAGCACAATTTAAGGGTGAAATTCTTTTGCTTATAGACCATAAACCTGTATGGATTTTTACCTCTCATGCATAATTATTATTCACTAATTATGATTAATAATGGAAGAAAATTATGACCTTAATGTTGGAGAAGGAAATTTACCCGAAGTTGAATTGGGAGAGAAGGGGAGAAGTTGCGACGAAGGTATTTTGTTCAACACCACATAAATCGTTCAGCCTTCCCATGCGGTTAGCTTGGCGTTGATGCAAAGCTTGTCGGTAATAAAAAAAATAACGATCCAATGAAAAAAAATTGTCTTTTAATAATTTTAATAATTTTAATAACTTTCCTATCAAGTTGTAATGAAAGCAATACGAACGCAAAGCGTGCAACGATAACGAATAATACTTCAGACGTATCAATGTACAAGGGAACAGCAAGTGTTACACAGGGATTGGCTACCACTACGCAAGAAAATATTTATAAATGTCAAAGAGGAAGAAAAACGGATATAGGAGAAATTACTTCCTTGGATGGTAAGAAATGGATAGTGCCTGCCAGAACTAATTTCCAAAATGATGATTTTCCCTTTGCGTCTGATTTGCATAATACTTGTAACGGAAATACCTATTCAGATGCTCAAAATGCTTTATCCAACTTAAAGGATTCGGATATTATTGATATTGATGAAGAAGGAGAATTGTTTACTGCTTATATTTTTGCAGACAATTATTTTGAAATGTATGTGAATGGGATTCCTGTTGGCAAAGACCCTGTTCCATTTACCCAATTCAACTCTAATTTGATAAGATTTAAAGTTAATAAACCATTCACGATAGCGATGAAACTGGTCGATTGGGAAGAACATCTAGGTCTTGGCTGCGAAGAGAACAGAGGAAAATCCTTCCATGCTGGGGATGGCGGAATGGTTGCCGTCATAAAAGATGCTCAGAATAATATCATTGCTACCACAAACGAAAATTGGAAAGCACAAACATTCTACACTGCTCCTATTACGGATCTTAGTTGTGTATCTGAGAAGGAGGCCTACCGGTATTCTAAAAATTGCGATACTAAAGGTGGGCAAGAGGGTACTTCGTTTTACGCTTTGCATTGGGAGGTTCCTACCGATTGGATTAAAACTAGTTTTAATGATTCCGATTGGCCCAATGCTTCTACTTTTACTAATAAAACAATTGGCGTAGATAATAAATCTTCGTACACCAATTTTACTAATATTTTTGATGACAAAATCAATGATGCAAAGTTCATTTGGTCAACAAATGTGATTTTGGATAACGAAGTCTTAGTACGATTTACAGTTAAATAAAAAATATGAAACAGATTATTCTTATTTTTTTGATACCTATTGTCTCCTTTCCTTTATTGGCTCATGAACATGGTCATGGTACGCCAAGTAAAATTTGGGAATTGGAAAAAGAAGGCAAAGTTATCCATGCTAATTTTATCAAAGAGCAAGAAGGGGTCGTTTATTTAATGGATGAAAATCACGCTGTTCTTGAATTCAATATTGCTAGTTTTTCCAAAAAAGACCAACAATATATTTCTGATAAATCTAATTGGGTACAAGTTGCAAATACAAAAAACGAGCTTAGCTATTTTCATTCTTCGGGTTTTAAGCTATGGTTTATTTTGGTAGGAATTTTCATGGTATTCTTTGCTGTTTTTCGGTTTGTAGGACAAGGCAGTCGTTTTCAATTGGTATATGGTGTATTAGGTTTTATATTGGTTGTGGTCGGTTGTACAGATACAACTAACTCCAATAGTTCAGCAGTTTTGAATACAAAAATACCAGCGAATAATGTTGAATTTTTAACCTCTCTCTTTGGTGTTTTTGAAGAGGTGAATACTCGTCACGATGACCAATATTTTTATATTGAATCTGACGGAATTCCTAAACACGAAATGATGACTGGAATCACTAATTGGCAGCAGCAAGTTCCAATAGCGCATGATTATTCTGGAAATAATAGTTGGGCGATTCCATTACAACCACAATTATCAGCCAATCCACTTTCTACTAAAAAGAATTTTATGAAAGGAGCAATTGCAATAGCGGCTAATGGCATTCCTATTTTCAATCCGCTGAATAATCGTGGAGAAGATGCAAATACTATTGGAGAACTCGATCAATGGGGCGGACATTGTGGAAGAGCAGACGATTATCATTACCACTTAGCACCTGTCCGCTACTGGTAAATATCAAAACCCTCAGCTTGATGTTCGAAGGGGCAATTAATCGAGGGAAACCGTTACATCGCATTAGAAAAAAAATGACAATAAATGGAAAGAATAAAAAGAGTGCTTGATAAATATTTTCATTTCATGGATGAAATAGGAGGAAATAGCTTTATTGAGGAATTAATTCCTGCTCAATTAATAAACAAAGAAAAAGAACCGAAATTTGAAGGAACGCTGTTCTGGAAAGCAATTAATAGTACTATCAAGGAAAACGAAATAAGCGAATTAGAAGAATATTACAGACATAAATTTCCACTTTCGTATAAATTATTTTTACAGCATCGTCATTTTATTGACTTACAATTGGGAGAATATTCAATCGGATTTTTTAAGAATCTTCCAAATACTATTGTAAACGATACCAAAGAAGAAATTGAAAATTGCTATTGGAATTTGGTAGAGAGAAATTATCTTCCATTTGCAAGTTTAAGCGATTATGGTGTTTTATGCTTTGATGCGAATCATTCAAATCCAGACTATCCAATAGTCAGTTTTGATCATGAAGATGAATATGATAAACCTGAAATTTATGCATCGAATTTTGAGGCCATGTTCGAGGAATTTGAAACTCATTTAGATGATTGGATAAAATCAAAAAGAGAAAAGAGAAACCTTACGTAACAAACATAAAAAGAAAAATAAAGTACTTATTAATGAGGAATATTTTGTTCTTCGTGATGACAAGTTTTGAATGTAATTAAATTGTTTTTTTAAATAAAATTGAACTTGAAGCCACTAAATATAGTTTGCAGCTTCACCTAAATATCAAAATCTTCCTGTTCATGTATTCCGCTTTTGCAATCTCATTCACTTCAAAATATCTATCACCGGAATGCTGACTCGCACACTTTATTTTCGTAAATCCATTAATCTTCCTTACACCCAAATTATGATTAAGGATTGTACGCTTTAGAAAAAAAATCAACAATCCTTGTTGAAAATAAAATCAAGAAAAATATTAATTATGAAAACATAATGTTAAACTTAGTATTGTAACTTGTTACTTAAATAAAAGAATAACTATGGATAAAAATAAAAGTAAAAATATCGATCAAGAAGTATTTGATCTATATGATGACTACGCGCATAATCGAATTGATCGAAGAAAATTTATAGAAAAATTATCCATTTATGCAATTGGTGGATGGACGGTAAGTAATCTATTAAGTTGTGTTACGCCAAATTATAAAGAAATACAAATTGAAAATGACGACCCTAGATTAAAAACGGAATTTATCACTTACCCTTCAGAAAAAGGAGGAGGAGAAATCAAGGGTTTACTCTCCTTACCCGCTAAAAGTAAGAAAGCATTACCGGGCATCATTGTCGTTCATGAAAATCGAGGGTTGAATCCACATATTGAAGATGTAGGAAGAAGAGCCGCTTTGCCTGGATTTATTTCTCTTGCTCCTGATGCTTTGACTCCACTTGGTGGTTATCCTGGAAATGATGATGATGGGAGAGCTTTACAGCGAAAACGAGATCGTGATGAAATGCTCGAGGATTTTATTGCTGCATTTGAATATCTAAAATCACATCCTAAGTGTAATGGCTATGTTGGAGTTGTTGGTTTTTGCTTTGGAGGGTGGATTTCAAATATGATGGCTGTTCGAATCCCTGACTTAAAAGCAGCAGTTCCTTTCTATGGTCGACAGCCTGATGCAGCAGCAGTGCCAAAAATTCAAGCCCCTCTGCTTCTGCAGTTTGGTGAATTAGATAAAAGAGTGAATGAAGGTTGGCCTGCCTTTGAGGAAGCCTTGAAGAAAAATGGAAAAAGCTATGAAGCATTTATTTATCCAAAAGCGAATCATGGATTTCACAATGATACAACTGCTCGATATGATAAAGAAATGGCCGAATTGGCATGGAAAAGAACAATTGAATTTTTCCGAAAACATTTGAAATAAAACTAAATAGTTTGTGCGATAAACGGATCTATTTTTAAAATTTCGCTAAAGGTAGCGTAAAGACATAGCAATACTGCTTACCGCACCAAAGGAAGAAATAAAAAGTATTTTGTGTAAATAAGTTCAGATAATTATCCTTCACGATTATACGGAAAGGAGTCATCAAAGAGTTTAATATTGTTTAACCCTTTACGAAACAACAAACTTGTTATCCATACAGCGTGCTATTTAACTTTAAAGTTAGACTAAACCTCAGACAGCATCGCAATAATATTAGGCATTTCTGAGGTCTTGTCATCCATAATAATTTCAGAAAAACTTGAAACCGTGTCTGATCCTGAATTTCCTAAAAATTCTATAGATGCCGTATTAGTTCCACTAAATGGAACATTAATAATTAGCTTTACACCATCTTTGACTAGTTCTCTTTCCCCTACTATGGAAATAGGCTTTAAGAGTATTTCTACATCAATTCCAATGACGCCATCTATCTTTTCGAAAGCAAACATGCCTAAAGCAATACCTCCAGGGGTATTTCTGAGTAATACTTCTCCTTCGAATGTTCCATTATCTTGAAAACTATTGATAGCCAGTATTCGCTCTACTTTTAAATCAACGCCTAAATTATTTGCGACTAACAAAAATGCTGTTTGTTTACGAGTGGCAAAATACACGGGCAAAGCGATTGCGGCTACCGCTGCCATAGCGATTAAGGCAACGCCTCCAGTAGCTATCACTGCCTTTATTGCAGCAATCCCTGCCGCAGCTCCAACTGATGTGGCACCAGCAGCCGTACCTACAATTACTGCGGAACTAGCAGATATCACCGCACCTCCAAAAGCAGCACCTGCCGCAGAAACGCCTATTTCTTTTGCCGCTCCTTCTAGGTCTTCATGTAATTCCTTTTCATGCCCTTCATTAAATTCTTGGGCATTATCCCTAGCCAAAGTAGCGGCTTCAGCAATATCTTCCTCTATATTCAATAATAAATTTGCAATGCGATTCTGATGATCTCCAAGAAAGGCTCTTTTATAGTGATCATTAAAAAAACGCCAAGTCAAAAACATTGAAGATAAGTCTACATCTTTGGCATCGCGACCTTGTACTCTATAGGACAATTTATAATTTCCATTGCCTTTGAATATATGTTGTGTTTTACGGTGATCTGAACGTGTAAAACTAAGTGTTCCGATAGAATCATTAGCGCTTGAACTATCAAACTCTGTAATTGAAACTGTAATATCGTCTAAAAACGGAATTCTTTTATTCAATATCATTCTAGCGTTCCGAAAGGCCTCAGGGTCTTCAGCTTCAGTGAAACTTCCTAACTCATTCATTTTTGCTTGTTGCTTAAATATCAAAGCACCACTTGACTTGACTTCAATCAAAACCTCATCAAATCCAGCTTCTCCCGTATCTTCACAGGTTAGTGTATATAACTCTAAGGAAGAAAAAACTTGCGAAGAAGCGTCATTCTTAACTATTCCCGTGAATTGAAGATTTAGGGATAAATTAAAATCTTTATCCCGTGAAACTTTCCTATTTAATTTTCGAACAGTTCCATCTTGGAAAAAGACATATAATAAGTCGGAGTCATTTGTATCTCCTGTGATGGCAACGATTCTATTTCTATCTGCACCATTAAATGGAAAAATATCTTTCGATTGACCTACCTCAATAAGACTACCACTAGCATTATCCCAAAACTTTAGAATATCGCCAGTATACAATACAAAATATTGACCTTTTAATATCTTCTGCCCTGCAAATTGATTATTAATCTTAAGCATCTCTGCGTTAATACCTCTAGCAAAAACACTTCTAACTCCAGCAGGAGTTAACCCTAAAAATGTTGAAGCCGGTTCTTCTTTCACATTAAGAAGACCCGCTGTTGTTAAAAGACCCAAAAAGAAACGCTGATCTTCACCAATTAGGGCGATTTTATTATCAGCGAAATTAAAGCAACTGACTACCTTTATCTTATTTCCCTTCACATCTACCAAAGGTCTAGGATAACCAACTTGGACTGATCTGAATCGACGATTATAAATAGAATAAACACTATGCTTAAAAATAAATAGAAATAATTGACTATTGGATGCGACTCCTACTAGAGGATTAATTGCATTAAGCTTATTTGTATCCTCCTTTTTCCTTCCATGTACAGTGTTGCCTTTAAGTACCATTTCCTTAAAATTAAATACCCGTTTCGATTTACTGAATCCATTCTTAAAAGTAATGGTATGCAACATAAAATTAAAATCATTTTCCAAAGTCACTGAAATAGACGAAGGCAGAATCTTCTCTATGTTATTAATAATAAAGCTTTGCGTTTCTTTAGAGTTCACTAAGGACATTAGAGGAAATTCCATCTCTGTTTCAAACCTTTCTACATGTAAGGGGATCGGTAAAGATATTTCAATCACATTATCTATAACGAGATGAAGTTGAATGTTAGCTAAAACATTAATCTGAGTTGCAAATTTTAATGTAAACATATAAATTGGGGTTATAGGTCATTAAATAACTAAGTGCTAGGGCATTGATTCACTTTTTGAAGTTGTTTAATAATTCGCAAACATTTTTGGAGTTTTTAAACAACTTCTTTATTAAAAATCTGCCCAATACAAGATACAATTTACAAAT
>JBGCFY010000202.1:0-6987 GCA_045110315.1 Saprospiraceae bacterium | reverse complement strand
ATTAAAAAGCTGCACAAACTTTGCGTCCGACTTGCTAGAATGTCGATTGGCATAAAGTTTGAAATTTCGCTTCTCCGCTTTACTCATCGAATTAATCAAACTCACGAGATGATCGTCTTGATTGCTGTCCGTTATTGGTAGTTGAGACATATTATTTTAATCCATATTTAGTAAAACCAATGTTGATAACTTTGTGCATAAGTGGAGAACGTTGACTGCAAAGCCTGATTTTGAAAGTTTTGCTTGGACAATTTTAAAACAACTTCATAAGCTTCTTACAAAGATAACGAAAATAATGAAGCTGTTTAAGGCAGGGAGTGAAAGTAAAATAATTCGATGGATTCACAATTTGAGCATCAGGATATTTATCATTATATTGGTTGTTATTTAATATCTTTCAAACAATACTATATGGAAGCTTCGATGTTAACGACTGTGTTTTTACCGCTTTCCCTATTTGTCATTATGCTAGGAATGGGCATGTCTTTGGTCGTTGAAGATTTCAAACGTGTGGCCAAATACCCTAAAGCGACGATGATCGGTTTGGTCAATCAATTGCTACTTTTACCGCTTATTGCTTTTTTATTGACGCAAATCATTGCCATGCCGCCAACATTAGCTATTGGTTTGATGTTGATTGCTGCGTGCCCAGGAGGCGTTACTTCCAATTTGATTTGTCACGTCGCCCGCGGGGATACTGCTTTGTCAATTAGTCTGACGGCGATTAGTAGTCTGATTACTTTAGTCACGATTCCCTTGATTATGGGATTCTCTTTTCGTTATTTCCACGATACGGGAAAAGTTATTGATATTGACGAAGTAGGGATGCTGCTACAGATTTTTGTAATCGTCATTCTACCCGTTGGATTAGGAATGCTCGTGCGGGCAAAGCGATCTGATTTTGCCTTGCGAATGGATCGTCCGGTACGTATTTTTTCTACCATTTTATTTATTCTAATTCTACTTTCAATCATTTTGGCGGAGCGGAAAAATATCGTTGATTATTTTGTTCAAATTGGAGTAGCAACGATTGCTTTAAATATTTTAACGATTGGTCTAGGCTTTTTAACGGCAAAAATTTTTCAACTAAGTTTAAAACAATCCGTTACCATTGCAATTGAATCGGGGATTCAAAATGGTACTTTAGCGATCGTGATCGCCACGTCAGTTTTGGATAATACGGCTTACTCTGTGCCCGCCGCAGTTTATGGTGTCTTGATGTTTTTGACGGGAGGGTTTATCATGTATTATTTCGGTCACCGAAAATCTTTAACCGAAGCGTAAAACTTTTCTAGTAACCAAAGGTTATAAGGGTGTTGATTTTGTCTAAGTATTAACTTCCCTCGATAAATAGAAAAAGAAATGACACTCGTCTGGCTGCTCTTAAAATTAGTACTCATTGTTAGCATTGGATTAATTATGTTTACTGGTTTGCTCTACCTTACCCTACGAACGAAAGTAATTGAATTATCCCATCGTATTCCTTATGTTGAATTACTCGGCACTACGGTAGCGATCAAAAGACCGACGGAAATAGTCGTACTCAAACAAAACCTACGGCACGAAAATCTTTATCGAATTCAATTGGAAGATAGACCAGCAGCGGATATCCTAGAGCGATATACTTTACCCGTCGGCACGAAACTAAAACTTACGAAGGCGAAAGGTTTTATTAATGGAATTAGTGGTCTTACTACCGCTGCTATCTTGGGAACTTTTTATTTTGAAGAGAAAAAGGAGGAAGTTGCTTTTGAAATGAATTGGGGAACGGAAACGACCACCGTTGCCGGGGGAAGTTATTACCTGCTTGAACAAGCACCTTGGCAGGAGGAACCTCTAGCTTTTAAATTCTATTATAAGACTGGAAAAAAAGAACCATACGATTGGTCAAAACACTGATTCTAAAACAACTTCAATAACTTAATTCAAACTTTCGTTTTGGATAGTGATTTTTTTTTTATTTTTAAAAGAACTTCAGTATAAGACCGTTAAAACAAAATGAAAATGAAAAATTTTACCCTCCTACTGCTATGTACCCTTTTTTCTAGTGGACTTTATAGCCAAATTCCAGTTGATCTAGTTGAATCCGTTCCCGCTTGGCTTAGTTACGATGTTGGAAGTAACGAAGCTACTTTGAAATGGATTGGAGATCAAACAGCAAATCAAT
The DNA here is from genome assembly GCA_045110315.1 of Saprospiraceae bacterium. Lineage (GTDB taxonomy): Bacteria > Bacteroidota > Bacteroidia > Chitinophagales > Saprospiraceae > CALFBG01. Next base: position 4,820 of record JBGCFY010000202.1, on the reverse strand, counting down.
ATACGATCAGTGAACTAGAATATGATCCTAATATTTTGACCAACGTAGGTACAACGGATGGCGCAACGAACGAATACGCACTAGGTTCCTTAGCCACGGGAGAACAATATGAATATCAAATTCGAAAATCAGGTACAGCCTCTGCCAATGGCGTCGGTATCCTTTCGTTGGGTTTAGAAGTTCCTGCCACGCACGATCGAGGTCGATGTCTCTTAGCCATCGACGATACGCTGAGCTTACCCCTACAGCTGGAGATTAGTAGATTGATCAAAGATTTGGAAATGGATGGCTGGGAAGTAAATACCTTACAAATAATGCGAACGGAGACCGTCGTCGGCGTGAAAGCAAAAATTTTAAATTGGTACGAAGCCGATTACGAATTATCTCAATCACTATTTATTTTGGGTAGAGTAGCGGTTCCTTATTCTGGTAATAAAGCACACGATGGCCACGGTGATCATCAAGGGGCTTGGGCCGCAGACGTTTTCTATGGCGAACTAGATGGAAACTGGACGGATGTTACCGTTAATAATAGTTCTCCGACTCGCGCCGTAAATAAAAATATTCCAGGAGATGGAAAATATGACCAAACTTCGATTCCGGGACAAGTAGAACTAGAAGTAGGTCGAGTTGATTTTCATAATATGCCTGCTTTTGCCGCTGATGAAATTGAATTGACGCGGCAGTACCTCAATAAAAATCATGAATTTAGAATCGGAAATAAAAATTATCCAAGGAGAGCCATCGTAGAAAATAATTTTAGTAGTTTATCAGAAGGTTTTGGACAAAGCGGATGGCGGAATTTTACGACGATGTTTGGAGGAGATAGTGTATCGGTAGGAAACTATGACGCAGTACTCGCTACGGAAAAATATCTTTGTTCTTATGCTTGTGGCGGTGGTTCTTACGTTAGTGCGTCGGGAATTGGAAGTACCAATAATTTGTGGGTAGCCAAAGAAATGAAAACAGTCTTTACGATGAACTTTGGAAGTTACTTCGGAGATTGGGATAGCCAAAATAATTTTTTGCGGGCTGCATTAGGAAGTGGAGATGTACTGACGAATGCGTGGGCCGGTCGTCCAGTATGGCATTTCTACCCAATGGCGTTAGGCAAACACATTGGCTTTTGTACACAGCTCAGTCAAAATGCTACGGGTTTGATTTTTAGTCAAGGGGCTAGCTCTCGAGGCACACATATGGCTTTGATGGGAGATCCAATGTTACGGCTACACGCAATGCAACCCGCAGGAAATTTATCGGTTGATTTTGTTGCCGGTGATCACCTTTTAAATTGGTCAGCGAGCACAGCTGCTAGTGAAGGATATTTCGTTTATCGGAAAATGGAGAATGGTCCCTGGGAGTTAATTACAAGCTTTCACAACGGCACAAGTTTTACTGATCCTTGTGTCGCTTCAAACACCAACTTTGAATACATGGTAAAAGCAATTCGCTTAGAACATACGGGCAGCGGCAGTTATTATAATACCAGTTTGGGGATTACGGCTAGCATCACTTCGGGGAATAATCCTGCCTTGGTAGCTTTCTTTATCGACCTTGATGGAGATGGGTTTGGTAGCCTTGATCAGGATACAATGGCTTGCTTTGCGCCAATGGGTTTTGTAGAAAACGATTTGGATTGCGATGACAATAATGCCAGTATTAATCCTGACGGATTAGAAATTGCGAATAATAATATTGACGAAGATTGTGATGGTGGAGATTTATTGGTTGGCTTGCAATACTTAAACGGAAACGCGATTAAGATTTATCCTAATCCTGCTCAAAATCGAGTTTTCGTGGAGATGGAGCGATCCATAGCTTTTCAGTTTCGAATTTCAAATGTACAAGGACAAATTTTACAAAGAGGAGGTTCAACAACAGCAATTGCTTTATCGTCCTTACCTGCTGGCTTATATTATTTGGAAATCGTAGAAAAGGAGACAAAAGAACGAATCGTAGAAAAGTTGATCATAGAAAAATAGGCTTTGAAGTACAATTACTACCTTGTAAATTTTTAGTAGAAAAGAATTACCTTTAAAATAAAAAAAGGGAATGAAAGAAAAACCTTTAGCTACGCATAAACCTAAAGTTAAAGAACTCATCTTTGATACGCCGCCAACGTTTAAAAAATTGAGTTGTCCCGCTTGCGCCGCAGCCGTCGCTGCGGCGGACATTAACATTCACGATAAGCTAGCGAAGTGTCATAGTTGTGCGGCCATTTTCTCGTTCGAAGAAACACTGGAAAGTATAATTACACGGGCACCAATCACACAGGAAGTGATCCGTCCAGAAGGAATTGATATATTTCATTTTAAAGATGCTTTAGATATTACGATCCAACAACCCATAACGGCTATAGAAGGAATTGCGTTAGGCTTGATTCCCATGTTATCACTCATGCTGACGGGAATTTATTTTACAAAAGATATTGCACTCGTTATTCCCGTCATTTTTTGGTTGCTTACGGCGTTATTAATGTATAATTTATTAACTCGTTCTAGACAAAAAATTCATGTTACGGTTGAAGGCGGGCAATTATCTTTGATCTGGCGCCCTAAAAAATTTCACCAAGATCGCCATTATAAGGTTGAAGAAATTGATCAACTTTATGTAAAAGGATACGGAGGATATTGCAACGTTTACATGATTTTTAACGGGGAAGAAGGACAGCGACACATTCCCTTAATCAGAGGCTTGGATAGCCTGTCAAAAGCTAGATACTTGGAACAAGAACTAGAGACACATCTCAAAATTAAAGATCGAGCAATTCCCGAAGAATCGAAATAGGGACTGCGTTACTTAAGTGGTAGATTTTATTTTAAAATAACTTCAAGATAAAATCCTTCTTTAATGCGTACCTTTGTTTCTCCAAAAGAAATTCTTCCCGACCTAATTCTAAAAATTTCTTTTTACACTAAAGAAAATAGTTTATGAAAAATACTTTATACCTTCTGTTGATTTTATGTTTACCCTGTCTGCTTACTGCTCAGCAAACCATTAATGCGAGTATTGAACACAACGGACTTACACGAGACTATATCCTTTACGTGCCGGCTACTTATGATGCCGCGGTAGCAGCTCCTTTGGTTTTAAACTTTCACGGTTATACCAGTAACGCGACAGAACAAATGTTTTATGGTGACTTTCGACCGATTGCTGATACGGCAGGTTTTTTACTTGTCCATCCAATGGGAACGTTAGACGTATTAGGCAACACTCACTTTAACGTAGGTTGGGGCTCTAGTAATGTTGACGATGTAGGATTTACGGTAGCTTTAATTGATAGTCTTTCCGCAAATTATACGATTGATGCTGCGCGGGTTTATAGCACGGGAATGTCGAACGGAGGCTTTATGAGTTACCAATTAGCTTGCGCTTTGAGTGATCGAATTGCGGCGATTGCTTCCGTAACGGGTACAATGAATATCACTTTGTTGAATGACTGTAATCCGTCGCATCCCGTACCGATCATGGAAATTCATGGCACGGACGATGGAACTGTTGCTTATAATGGTTCTTTCATCTTTGCGCCCGTTGTAGATGTACTAGATTTTTGGGTGAACTTCAATAATTGTGATAGCGAAGCTGTAATCTTAGATTTGCCAGATCTTGATCCCAACGATGGAACAACCGTAGAACATCAAGTATATGCCAATGGAGATAAAGGATCTTCCGTAGAACATTACAAAGTATTTGATGGTGGTCATACTTGGCCCGGAGCAATCTTCAATACCGGAGTAACGAATCAAGATTTCAAAGCATCCAAGGAAATTTGGCGTTTCTTTTCGCAGTATAATTTGGATGATTTAACGAGTACAACAAGCATCGCTAGCGTAAAGCCTTTGAACAAAACGTGGAAGGTTTATCCAAACCCTGCGCAAGCTTACCTCGTGATAGAAAGAAAAGGAATTGATGTAAAGCCTTATTCGATTTCAACGAGCTTGGGGCAGGTGGTTGCATCGGGTATTTTACAACAGGAACGACAGGAAGTTGATATTTCCTCTTTAGCGAATGGAATGTATTATCTCAAAATTGCGGATGAGGTGTATGCTATTGTTAAGAATGAATAAGTAATTTGTGAATGCTGAATATTTATTCTAGACATCATTGTTCCCAAAGAACTACTTCTTAATCTTTTAGCGTTAAAAAAAAGAAGATGAAAGCGCTCGTTTATAGCCTAATTTTTTGCTTGACTTTATTGATGATTTCCTGTAATTCGGATGCTCCCGCAATGAAGACTACTTCTGGGGAAAAAGGAACGGTAACGGCTTCCAACTTAGATTGGATGGTTGGCGCTTGGAAGCGTACCAACAACGAAGAAGGCAAACAAACATTTGAGTACTGGGAAAAAACACCAGATGGAACTTACGATGGATTCGCCTATACTTTGGTTGGAAAAGATACCGCCTTTCAAGAAATAATGGAACTTAAGCCGCAGGAAGATATTTGGCAATTAACGGTATCGGGTGTCAACGAAGCACCAACGGTATTTGTTTTTACGGATCATCGACCGTTGAGATTTGTTTGTGAAAACCCAGATAATGAATTTCCTCAGAGGATAAGCTACTCCCGTCATGCCGATAAGTTATCTGCGATCATCACCGGAGGAAGAATGAAAATTACTTTTCTATTTGAAAAAAAATGATATCCATAAGGTGAAATTCCTAATTGGTCTCCGAGAAATAAAGCGGGATAAAATGACAACTTGTTCTCCGTAACTGGATTGATCTAAGATCCTACTTGTCCATGCCCTGATCTAAATTAAGCGAATCATTTTATTAAACCGTTTACGAATTGCTTACCTTTGGCAGTTGTTGCTG
>JBGCFY010000201.1:0-21022 GCA_045110315.1 Saprospiraceae bacterium | reverse complement strand
AGCATCATAATCATCATCTTCTCGATAATACGTCCGACCTTTCCAAGCTGACCCACATTTCATTCCAAAGTGATTCTTCGCCTTCCGAGCCAGCACACTTCTTCCGGCGTTGGACTCCAGCAGACCTTGCGCCAGTTTGATGCTCGCCGGAACACCAGCTCTTTCCATTTCTAAAATAGCTAAATCTTTATATTGATCAATATAGTTAAGAAAGTCTTGATTCTGGCTACACGCTACATTGCCCAAAGTGAACCATATCAATATAAAAATCAAGGAATGCTTGTACATTTATTTTCTGGAATTTAGAGGGTCTTCCAATCAACTATCCTTTAATGTTAAAGTTGTTTCAACTTTATTACCAAAGTACTTAGTCTGATCGAATAAATCATTGGTTTCATCGGGTGCAAAACTAAATTTACTACCAATCTGTAGCATTTAAGTCCTCACATCCTGCCAAGATGCGCTGCAACATACGATTCGTTCAAATAAATCGTTCCAACTATCTAATTAATGGACTTTACACTAAAAATATTTTAAAATAAAGTCTACTGGCAATGAAGCTGTTTAAAAATGATGCTAGAAACCAATCCTGCCTTCCGGTCTGGTTATTAAGGTCTATTTTGAAACAACTTCAGCTAATTCTTTGTAGTTTTGTTTGCATATTTCATACCATTAACGCAATACACATCCTCCATCATATGGCTAAATTACAAATTATCAGTTTATTATGTTTGTTCTGTTGTTGCTGGGCTTGCAAAAATACAAACTCTACGGAAAATCAGGAAAATCTTGCGGAGAATCCTACCGACAGTATTGCGCCCGTAAAACCAACTTCTACTTCAACGCAATATCTTTATGCTTGGGTTGATAAACTTCGTCTCCGCGCCGAGCCAGATACGAAAGCCAAGATCGTGGCTGAAGTCAAAGAAGGTGCACAACTGACTTATTTAAACGAGAAGACCGCTTTTACGCAAAAAATTACCTTACGCAAAGTACGACACGACGAACCTTGGCTTAAAGTGGCTACCGAATCTGGGGAAGAAGGCTGGGTTTATGGTGGTGGAGTTCGTGTCTATCAGGCGAAAATAGATCAAGCACCTTCCCCTTACGATGATTGTTATCAATTGTCTGATAGTTATAAAATGAGTCAATGTGTCGAGCAATTAAATAAAAAACAATTACAAAAAGCGGCAGACTTTATTCAAGTTACCGCAACGGGATATCGCATAAAATTACTCGACGGCACACAAAAAGTATTGACCGAACGCGTTGATAGTTTAGCCCGCGAAAATTTTCTGGATTACGATTACCGCTATTACATTCCAAAAATGGGATACTACGTTTTTGCATTTTATGCATTCGAAAGTTTTGGATTCACCTTAGTCAATGACAAATCTGGCAAAACGCTTAACCTACCAGGATATCCTAAACCAGCACCAGACTTCAAACACTTGGTTTGCTACAGTCCGCTTCCCGAAATGGGCTTTTACAGCTTAGCCATTTGGGGATTTACCGATAATGGAATGACAGAATTATTTAAAAAAGAAATGCAGGATTACCTTCCTTACGCCCCAAAATGGTTGGATGAGCGAACCGTTCAACTTAGCTTTAAACCCACACAACCGGACCAAAAACTCAAAGTAGTTGAGTTGCGTGCGGACGAAACGGGTGCTTGGAATATGGTAGCGGAGTAAATTAAATGAATAAAATAATCAGGAAACTAACCACCGTTGCCGCGAGTCCCAACATGAAAATATTGTAAGCCGTCGTCAAAAAACGGTACTTTTTATCCAGTACTTTGCCGAGATAATATAAATCTCTCGTCATGTTACCATACATCAACTCGCCATCGCGCAACATTGCATCCATAGCTTCTTCGTATTGCTCCAAATCAAGTTGTACGAAGTTACCAAAAAAGACAATATTCTTTTTGATCTCGCTTAACTCAAGTGACTGATCATTTAACTTTGTAACCTTGGGGCGAATGGATAAAACCGCAAAAATTAACGACATTAATCCAGTAATTAAGAAAATAACCACGGGCAAGATGACCATTGGGTTGGATTCGGTAATATCTTGATAAGAGAGGATAGAAATCATGACACTAATCAAGATGGCATTCACACTAATCATAATGTTAGCCTTATTATCCGCGATCGCACTTAAGTTAATGTGGTTTCGGTAATTGACCCGAAAAAAAGTCTGTGTAGCACGTTCGGGAAGCTTTCGCTCTAAATTCTCGAACGTTCTCAAAGATGGTGCATCGCTAACCGCTTTATATTTATTAAATCGATTTTTCTGTACCCGAACTTTTTGGTCGACGATGTTTTGAGCGATTTGGACTTCGTACGTACTTTTACCATAAGCCGTATATAATTTCACCATCATTAATTGCTGCAATTGCCATTGCTCCCATTCAAAAGGAGAAGTATAATAATTTTGCAGCAATTCTTTTTCGAGGCGCAACAAAGGACTTTTCGCAAAAAAATCGGCGGTAAAGCTTACAATTTGTATCGCGTCCGATAAGACTTTAGCTTCTTTTGTTTGCGGTACACCAGTCGTAGATACTTCCTCCAAACAAGCCGCGACAGCATTTATTTTCATAGCAGGATATTTCACTGCCATAAGAAATTCTCGGACCAAGGCAATACTCTTTTCTTCGGGAGCATCGTAGTCAAACAAATAACCAGTTCCCTGAAACCAAGCTGCTATAAAAACCGTCTCTTTTCCTATTTCTGATAAATCGCTATGTCCTGTAAGTTCTTCTACACAATTAACGATCGCAGCACTACGCTGGTAATTATGATACAACAACCGCGTATCTTGTTCCCCATTAAATAAATTGAGTACGTGCGCAGCGGTAAGCTCACGTACGGAACGACCGACGGAGGAGCGGGAACGATTTTCGGACTCTTCTTGATTTGATTTTATCAAAATAGTAAAGCTTTTCGTTTGATTTCTCGATAGTATATTGCTGCTAGTCCGTATTCCAGAAATGGTGATCAGGTAGTCTATTTAACCTAAAATTTCGCCTTCCTTTTACGACAACAACTAAACAAAGATAAAAATTATCAGGCTAATCTGAACTTTATAATTGATACTACAGCTTCAACTAGCCTTCAGGGCATTTTTTGCTGTAGTCCATTTCTGGTGACGAGCAAGTAGTTAATCAGTTGATTTTGTTTGTCGGAAGAGAGGCTGGCAAATAGCTTTGGATGCTTTCGAGTAATAATTTCGTAGTAAATAAAATCATTGACTTTCTCTTGCGTGATAATTTCTCGCAAAAGTTCAAGTGCCGGAATAACCATTCGATCAACCGGCATTTGTTCATAACCAATCAAAGCGTTGAGCAAACATTCTTTTTCTTCGATGATACTGCTAGGATCATTTGATAATTCTTCCATTTTTTCTCGATAACCTTCTTCAAAAAGCCAAACCGCTTTACACGCACCGTAGGTACGCGCAGGAACCGAAGCATAACTAATTCGAATCCCTTCTTCCGACTTAGAAATTTCGTACTGTGGCGAAAAAGACCAATCACCATAGTGCAAATCAAATTTTTCATAAATATTTTTTAACCGGGCGAGAATTGCGGGATCGTTGCGATTAAGTAAATGTGCCATCGAAATATGATATAAGGCTTCCGTTTTTGCGGTAAGCGCCTCATAATTATCTGCTAAAGCCAAATGCGTCTCATAATCAGCACGATTTTCTGCTGTAATTTTCAACAAAGACTGAATACTAGCTTGAAAATCTCCTTTGCCCCTTTGTGCTTGTGCCAGAGCATTCAGTAGTGATTTATCTTGAGGTTTCGAAGCTAAAGCCTTCTTGAAAGACTTGATTGCTTTATTATATTTTCCTTTTTTTAAATTTTTATTTCCTCTTAAACGATACTTTTCCCCCTTTTCTGACGTCTCAATAGTGGAAGACAAGGTGAGTATTTCTGCAAAACTATTAAGGTTAAGATATTTTTCTGTTGTGTGAGGCAAACTAACCGTATCAATTGCATATTGATTCGTAGAGGCTTCCATCAATGCTTGGATATCTTTGGGCGTGTGCAAGTATTGTGCAGCACTCCAATTAAGCAAACAGAGAAGGACGAGTGTAAAGAAGATTTTTATCATAGACTGGGAATTTTATTTTCTTCTAAGACTAAGTAACTCATTACTAAGACGTATAAAAATCATTCCTATTTTTAATAACTAGTTCTTTTTCTCTCAAAACAGCCCAAAATGCGCAAAATAGCTCAAATCCAAGACTTTAAAGATGCTAATGGTTCTCCGTGTAAGATTTAAGGAAGGCATTGAGTCGTGCTCAAAAAGTTATTTAAACCGCTAACGCAAACGAGATAATTTGTTGGGCTTACGTACCATAAACTTGGATATCCATAACTAAAACTTTATATTAAGACCCTTGGAAGCTTTTGTAATCAATACTCAAAAGCTACTATAGACAATTTCTAAAACGAATATTTTATAATTACTAAATTTTTTACTCTTATGGCAAATTTAATGGAAATGCTGCAAAGCCAGCTCAGCGAAGGTGTACTCAATCAATTAACACAAACGATTGGTGCAAACAATAAAGAGCAAACTCAAGCTGCTGCCAGTGGTATTCTTTCTACTTTGACCGCTGCTTTAGCTAAAAATGCAGCTACGCCAGAAGGTGCAAGTGCCCTAGCTAGCGCCCTAGACCGAGATCACGACGGTAGTATCTTGGACGATGTAATGGGAATGCTTGGTGGTGCCAGCAACAATAATACCCCAACACAAAGCTCTGCCTTAAATGGTGCAGGTATTTTGAAGCACGTACTAGGCGGTAAGCAAAGCAATGTTATTGACATGATTAGCAAAATGTCTGGCTTAAACTCTGGCCAATCAGGAAGCTTAATGGAAATGTTGGCTCCGATGGTGTTAGGAACCTTAGGAAAGCAAAAGAAACAAGCCAATCTAGACCAAAGCGGTCTTTCTGACATTCTTAGCAAGTCGGTTAAGTCTGACGCTAGCAACAATGCACAAATGAGCCTTATCACTAGATTCTTGGATCAAGATGGAGACGGTAGCGTTATGGACGATATCGCAGGCATGGGAATGAGTATGCTCGGTAAGTTCTTTAAAAAATAAAAATTTATTGGCTTTCAAGCTGTTTACGAATCAGTTTGAGCTTCGCGATAGGCTTCGGTTACGATATCTTTAGCCTGTCTACTTTAGAAAAGCATTTGGCATCTTGTCAAATGCTTTTTTATTTGCTTATCCGCTTATTCCTTCGTCGAAGGATCAATATTTTTGAATACTAAAACTAGCTTGTTGTTGTTCTGCATTAATTAGTCGAATAAAATACATTCCTTCTTCAAAAGCACTTAAATCAATGGCATTGCCAGCCTTTCCTTCGGCTAACCAACGTCCCGCGGTATCGTAGACTTCGTAGCGCATAAACGCTTCTTCTGTTTGCACAAAAACATTTCCAGCCGTGGGATTTGGGTATAGTAGAAACTGACTTCGAAACTCCTCCGCTTTTTGGACACTTGTAAATGTATCTCCAAGTCGAGCGAAATACAGATCAAATAATCCAGTAGCCGTCAAGGCTTCATTTCCAAATTGAGCGGTATTTTCAAAAACACCACTCGAAATAATTTCTCCTGTTGCCGTGAAGTTTAAATTACTTGGAATCACAAAACCCTCCGATCCAATCGTTTGAATCTTTCTTGCTGTTCCATCCAGATCAAAAGCGGCGATAAAGCCATCTGCGATAGTTGCATTTCCAGTTACGGTAATGCCATCAATCGACATACTTTCCGTAAAGTAGCCCGATACCACTAGCATACTTTCATTAATAATCAAATCCTCCGCCGCATCTGCCTTTCCTCCACCCAAAGAACGAGCCCAAAGAATATCTCCAGCGGGATTGTATTTCAACAAATAGAAATTATTATTAAATCCATCCGTTTGAATTTGCACATCAGGACTTAACTCTAGGACGCCAAGAAAAGTGCCCGTCAAGAAAACATTTCCCGCTGCATCTGTTCTAATTTGGCTACAATCATCTTCGTAAACACCACCAGCTTTTCTCCCCCATAATGCCATGCCATCAGCAGCATATTTTACTAAAAAGACATCATTATCCCCCGTAATATTCGTAAAACTATCATTTGCAACGTCGACCGTTCCGATAAACTGCCCTGCAACGAGTGCTTCTCCCTCGGGAGAAATCGTCAAAGTTACCGACTTGATAGATACACTAGCGGCAAGTTGCTGCGTCCATAATAATGCACCCGTAGCATCAAATTTAGCTAAGAAAATAGCTCCTTGAGGACCTGCAGTCAAGGTTGTTCCGTCAATTTTTAGTTCCCCTGCGAAAGAACCACTCAGGTAAATATTTCCATCCGCATCTGCGGCACAACCGCTAACCGTTTTACCTGCGGTACCATCTACACTTTTTCCCCATAGAACATTTCCTTCTTCATCATACTTCACGAGATAGATCGCTCGGGAACCAACCGAAGCCGTCAAGCTAACGGAACCAAAGTCTGAAGCGAACCAATAAAGGCCCGTTTGATAGATATTTCCAGCAGGGTCAATTGCCAGTGCAATACTTTCATCGGACTCGCTACTTCCACCTCTTTTTGCCCAAATTGGATTTCCTAGTGGGTCCAATTTTGTCAAATAGGTATCATCTTTTCCAATACTTTGCAGAATTGTAGTGCCCCAAGCAAAAGAATCTTTAAATTTACCCGACAAATAGAGATTACCATCCTGATCTGTTTGCATGGCATCTACCGTTTCACTTTGTGGCGTACCAAATTGTTTGACCCACTGCCAATTTTGTCCAAAAACCAACGTTTGTCCATTGCAGAGCAAAACGAGTATTACGCTCGCTTGAAAGATTTTTTTGTATTTTGATATGATAAACTCCTGCCTCATACGTTTTATTAATAAATTTGTAGCATGAAAAAAAGATATGATTTTTTTAACGTAGGTGCTTGTCATTTGCCCTACTTTTTTGTCGGTTCCTTACTCCTTTTATTTTTTGCCTGTACGGGTGAAACTGCCCCCAAACCAACAGTTTCCACACCCCCGCCTACAGAAATGGCTACGGGAGGAAATCCTGCTATTGAGGCTTTAAAACAAAAAATCCAAGCTTCCCCCGACGACCCTAAGTTGTACGCGCAAAGAGCAAAAATCTATTACGACAATGAAGGTTACGACGAAGCCATTGCTGATTTGAATAAAGCCTTGAGTTATGATTCTACAAATGTAGACTATTTGCACTTACTTTCCGATGCTCAGATCGACTATTATCAGTCCCGTAAAGCGGTCAACACGATGAAATTGGCGGCGATGTATCATCCTACTAGAATTCCTACGCTCCTCAAATTGGCAGAATTACAGATGATTGTTAAGCAAAATACACCTTCTTTGAGGACCATTGATGAAATTCTAAAGTTAGAACCACAAAATGTCGATGCTTATTTTTTGATGGGCATGAATTTTAGAGCGACAGGCGACGAAAGTCGAGCAATTAATAGTTTGCAAACCGTGGTAGAAAATGATCCAGACTATTTGGACGCTTGGGTGATTCTAGCCCAGCTTTTTGCTAAAATGGAAAATCCAATTGCCATTAAATATTTTGACAATGCAATCCGCGTAGATTCTACGAATATTGAAGCCTTAACGGCAAAAGGAAATTACCTGGGTGGTCAAGGAAAGTTTTCGGAAGCGATTAAAGTATTGAAAAAAATTCATCAATATGCACCACAACGTCCAGAAACCTATTACAACATTGGTTTAGCCTATTTAGAAATGGATTCTTTAGAATTAGCGTACCAAAATTTTGATATCGTCATCAGTACGAGTCCAACAGATTATATGGCATACTTTTGTCGTGGAATTACTTCAGAAGAGAAGGGGGACTTAAATGCGGCGCGCAAAGATTACCAACAGGCACTAAATTTGGAGCCAAAGTTTGAGAGAGCTAAAATTGCACTCGCCAATTTGCAACAAAAATAAAAAAGAGTGCAACGCGGTTGTTCTTGCAAAGCGCGAGGTTTTAATTTAGCCGTTGTTTAACAACTCCAAAATATTTGCAAATTGATCTTTTATCCAACATCTTAAAAAAGAAATTATGTTGAAAAATATATGCTTGCTACTTTGTCTGTGTTGTGTAGCTTTCGCTTGTAGCAACGATGCAACTGATGCAACCGCCATTGCCTCGGCACAAGCGAAAACAGTAGCACAAAAGATTAAAACGGATAGCGTTAAACCGAGAAGGTACATTATAGAAACTGCCAGACCAAAGAATCAGATCAAACAAACATTTCCTTACGATATTGATTTGAAATTAGCGAATGGAGAAATGATTAACTCCGAAACCGCTTTACAAACTAATGGCAAGCCGACGATATTGCTTTTTTGGTTGACGACTTGTTACCCTTGTCGGGTAGAAATGAAAGCGATCAAAAAAGTTTATGCGCAGTGGAAGCAAGAAGCCGATTTCAATTTGGTGGCTATTTCGACGGACTTTCCTAGGAACTACGACAATTTTGTAAAACAAGTCAACGCTAACGACTGGCCTTGGCAGACGTACAATGACCTTAATCGAGAGTTCAAGCACGTTCTTCCTGGCGGGTTGAATGGCTTACCTCAAACCTTTATTTTGGACGCAGCGGGTAATGTTGTTTATCATAAACGCAAGTATAGCTCTGGTGATGAAGACCGTTTATTTGAAAAAATAAAAGCCATTAGTAAAACATAAATCCTATTGTTTCGTTTACGAAATTAAACGGACAAGTAAAATTTAGCGCTGCAAGGAGTTATTTTTACCTACAAGCCGTTCATTTAGTCACTTAGGAGTTGTAGAACAACTTCACAAAATCAATACTATGGCCACGCTAAAAGTAATTGAAATCTTATCTAGTTCTGAAAAAAGTTGGGAAGATGCCACTAAAAGAGCTGTTAAAAAAGCAAGTAAATCAGTTAAGAACATTCGCTCTGTTTATGTACAAAGTCAGAGTGCCGTTGTTAATAATGACAAGGTAACTGAATTTCGAGTTAATCTAAAAATCACTTTTGAAGTTGGATAGTGCAGTTTGCAGATTTAACTACAAAAAATAGTTTTTAGCCGAATAGTGTTAAATCATTCATCGGTTAGCAATAGAAAACAAAGGCGTTTATCCCTACGGATAAACGCCTTTATTGATTTAAGACTAGCCGAATTAAACATCGTAGTCGTCAAGCTTCGCCAATTTAGCGGAATGATCATTAGACATATGTCCAAAAAATATTAATTTTGCGAGCAGTTAAGTAAACTTTTTTTTGCTTAAGAACGTAAGTAAGTAAATAGTCCGAGGTCGAGGTCATTCTACAAGAGTATAAATATTGGATAGGACCGCGTAACTTCGGCGCAGATTTAAAGCAATAATTTTTAAACAATTGCACCGTTCCATTAACTAAATTTTTAAATTTTAAAGCACGATAATGATTAATATCACTTTTCCAGATGGCAATGTCCGACAGTATGAAAAAGGCGTTACAGGCATGCAGATTGCAACATCTATTAGTTCTGGTCTCGCCAGAAATGTTCTTTCGGCCAAAGTAAACGGTGAAGTTTGGGATGCCTCCCGAGCAATTGAGGAAGATGCTAACGTACAATTACTCACGTGGAAGGATAAAGATGGAAAAGCGACCTTCTGGCACTCTTCTGCACACTTGATGGCAGAAGCTTTAGAAGCGTTGTATCCAGGTATCAAATTGGGTACTGGACCGTCGATTTCTAATGGCTTTTATTATGACGTTGATTTGGGCGAACACAAATTATCTTCTACGGAATTTCCAAAGATCGAAAAAAAGATGTTGGAACTTGCCCGCGAGAAAAATGCTTTTGTGCGAAAAGATATTTCTAAGGCGGATGCACTGGCTTATTTCACGGAGAAAGGCGATGAGTACAAGTTGGAACTTATCGAAAAAAGAGGCGCTGACGAAGCTTTAACCTTATACGAGCAAGGTGGTTTTGTAGACCTTTGTCGTGGACCGCATTTGGAACACACAGGACCGATCAAAGCGGTCAAGTTGATGAATATTGCCGGAGCGTACTGGCAAGGCGATGATTCTCGCAACCAGATGACGCGCATCTATGGCGTTAGTTTTCCTAAGCAAAAAGAACTGAAAGAATACTTGGAGCTTTTGGAAGAAGCCAAGAAAAGAGATCATCGAAAACTAGGAGCGGAGTTAGAACTCTTCATGTTTTCAGAAAAAGTAGGAGCGGGGTTACCGATTTGGTTACCCAAAGGCGCTGCTTTGCGCCAACGCTTAGAAGACTTTTTAAAAAGCGAACAGTTGAAACGAGGATACCAACCCGTAATCACTCCGCACATTGGTAAAAAGGACTTATACGTTACTTCTGGTCACTACGAAAAATACGGAGAAGACAGTTTTCAACCGATTCATACACCGAGAGAAGGCGAAGAATTTTTATTAAAGCCGATGAATTGCCCGCACCATTGCGAAGTATTTGGTCATCGACCACATTCTTATAAAGAACTTCCTATTCGAATTGCGGAGTTTGGTACCGTTTACCGTTATGAACAAAGTGGGGAACTTCATGGTTTAACTAGGGTAAGAGGATTTACGCAAGACGATGCGCATATCTTTTGCACGCCGGATCAATTGAAAGCAGAGTTTCTGGATGTTTTAGACTTAACGATGCTTTTGATTAAGAAATTAGGATTTACGGAATTTACGGCGCAGATTTCTTTACGAGATCCAGAGAATAAAGAAAAGTATATTGGTTCGGATGAGAACTGGGATAAAGCGGAGCAAGCGATCATTGATGCGACTAACGAAGCTGGGCTGGAAACGATAACAGAATTGGGAGAAGCGGCTTTCTATGGTCCTAAACTTGACTTCATGGTGAAGGATGCTTTGGGTAGATCTTGGCAATTGGGTACGATTCAGGTAGATTACAATTTGCCAGAACGATTTGAATTGGAATACATTGGTGCGGATAACCAAGCCCACCGTCCAGTTATGATTCACCGAGCACCTTTTGGGTCGATGGAACGTTTCATTGGCGTTTTGATTGAGCACTGTGCGGGTAAATTCCCATTATGGCTTTCACCGGAGCAATTTGCTATTTTACCGATTAGTGATCGTTTTACTGAGTATTGCCATCAGATTAAAGATGCACTAGCTTTACATGATATTCGGGGATTTATTGATGAGCGGGGAGAAACGATTGGTAGAAAAATCCGCGATACGGAAGTTAAGAAAATTCCTTTGATGCTGATTGTTGGAGATAAAGAATTTGAAGAGCAAACGGTAGCGGTGCGCGTACAAGGCGAGGGAGATAAAGGAACGATGAGTATTGATGACTTTATTGCTTATTTTAAAGACCTGTTGTAGGAGAAGTTAAAGATCTACAATTCAACGACATTAAAATAAGCGGTGTGAAGGTTTAACTTTACGCCGCTTATTTTTTGAGGAGGCGGAAGAAACTGGTGCAATTTTTGATCATTTTCTCTTATCCCATCGGCATATTGTCTAAAATATGTTAATAATAACTTAAACTAGCTATACGCTGCTTGGATTGTTGAGATTATTATCTTACTTTGGTAAAAGGTATAAGCTAGAAAACTTTGATAAACCACTTTGAATGAAAAAAAATTTACTCTTTCTGCTACTCGCTTTTTTCACGACGACACTCTTGGTTGCGCAACAAGCTGACAGTAACAAACTAGTCGCGGACGCTTCCGTTGTGGTTAACCGATCAGCGGTTAAGGTTAAGGTTTATCCCAATCCTGCCAGCAATTTTATTGGTTTGCGATACAAAGGATCTGCCGTAAAAGAATTGGTGATTTACAATCTTTTAGGAAAGAAAATGAAAAGCTTCCTTTATAACGCCGATCAGACTTACAATATCGCCAGTTTGCCGAAAGGTATGTATTTGGTCCGAATTATTGGTCACGACAATAAAGTCATCAAAACACAGCGGCTGAGTAAACGATAACGAAATTTGAAAATTATATAAATCCTGAAAGTCCTGCGTATAAAATGCGTAGGGCTTTTTTTATGGGCTTAAGAGAATGTTGATCTAGAGAATATGTGGTTAATGATTTCTTTATGCCCCGATGCTTTCCAATTGAAATCAAAAAACTGTGCCACGTAATGAGGGCTGAGTTGGTTTTAAAGCTTATATGCAGGTGAATATCGAGGATTAATATTGAAGTTGTTTTAAAAAAGCTATTACGACACCACCAATAAAAATGAAATCCGCTAAAGCAAAGTTTTAGCGGATTTCAAAATACTAGACTTAATAGCATTAAGTAAGTGTTTACTTATTTTAAAAAGTCCAAAAGTTTTATTTCAAAATAATCCGTTGCATCTTAATTCTATCCTTATGCTGTATCTTGAGCAAGTAAACACCTCTTGGATACGTTGCTAATGGAATGGAGATTTGATGGACTCCTTTTTCGTGATAACCATTTTGGACGATTCTGTCAAGTAAGATTCCTTCCAGATTATACAAATCCACATTTGTCATACCATCTTGATTTGATTCGAATATGAGCAATGCTTGATCAGTTGCTGGATTTGGAAACAACTGAAGGCTTAAACCTTCCTTGAATTCTTCCTCTTCAAGACGCTGCTCTACTTGTCCTACAAAACAATTTATACTAAAACCTGTGCTCACGGTTGCTCCATTTGCATCAGTAACCGTAACAGCGTGGTTTCCATTACCTAGATTACTTTGTGAATGAGAGTTTGATGATAAAGTTACAGTAACGCCATTACTCCAAGTATAGGTATAAGGTGAAACACCATTCCCTACTGTCGCAATTGCAATACCATTAGCGAAGCAAACAGTCTGTATACCGACCGTAATTTCGTATAATAATTCAGGCTCCCAAGCACAAGCTTTAGGAGAACAAGGAACGATTTGGGTATTAAAACTACTTCCTGCTTGGGCAGTAAAGCCAGGCAGTAAAGAAATTGTTGCTGCGGCTTTAAAATCAACTGTTGCTCCAGACTGGATGGTATAATTGGAAGCCTCAATCACTTCTACTTCATCAACCAATACCACTTGCCCACTAGAAACCGTTCCAGATACTTCTTCTAGAATATCAACACAAGTAGTCTCTACAGGTCCTGCACTATTGGTAGCTGTGATAATTTCATTGACCAGGAAAGCCACAATGGTAGCATCTCCAGTTACGTTACTATCATGTGCTCGATTATCCCCTGTTACACCAATAATTTCATCGAAAGGGGTTTTGGATAGTTGATCTGGATCGCCAGCGATATTGTGAAACAAGTCGTCTGTATTATAAGCCAATGCACTTACTGTTGGTACAAAGGTGCTATTTTCTGCAAGCGCAAAACTACAATTTATCTGAGAGTTAAGCCCATCTATTAACTGTTCATAAGCGGCTACAAACCCGCCCGGTGCAAAGTCAGTTGGCTCTTCATTAGGGTGACTCCAAAGTCTACTCCATGCCCCTTGTGGTAATAAAGATAAACCAAATTGATTAGAGTACCAATAGGTTGCAAACCATCCACCTCCTAAATTTCCATAAGTTTCTCGTTCATCAAAATGAGGATAATTCGTAGAAGGGACCGTTGACATGAAGGCTTGAAATCCAAAAGCAGAGATCAACTCACAAGTATTCAATTCCCAGACCCATTGATTATCACCACCACCATTTTGATCAAAATTGACATACAACATCGGCATTCCTGCGTGTTGCAAATCATTTACACCATCATTGTCTAAATCAAGAAGAGATCGTTGTCCTACTCCATTCCAACTTCCTAATGAAATCCCAATATTACGACAAGTAGAAGGATAACCATTACAATCGTTTTGTCCTTCTATTTCATCCAAAAAATCCTGATGATCTGTACTAACATCAACTACTCCATGAGGATGGGTTGGTTCTTCGATTCTATACTTTAGCATTTGCTTAGCTGCTGGAGCACTGAATTGAGCAAGACTTTCTTTAAGATCAGGAAATAGTTGTAAATAAATATCCGCATCAAAAGTAGTCCCTAAAGCTTGAATACCTAATGGAACGTGAGCACCTTTATGAGGAGAATCATAGGATACGTAAAGCACCGTCTCATGATCAATATTGCTTTCTTCCATATAGGTTAAGGCATATCTAGCGACTAATCCCCCCATACTAAATCCAACAACTACAACTGGATCATCATTAGGTTTTTGTGCATTGAGCTGTTCGATTAATTCAACCAATAAAAATGCATTTCGTTGAATAAAATCTCCACCATCATCAAAGTTTAGAATAATGATATCGTGTCCAGCAGCATGAAGCTGATCTGCTACACTATTTCCAGGAGGATTCAAAAACCCATAAAGTGCATTGATTCCAAAAATGCCATTGGGATCAAATCCTTCTACCAAAATAATCGGTTTCCGTGCCTGATTAAGATTAATGTTACTGTTAAATGGAGACCTGAATATCCTATAGGTTCCAGAGCCTACGGACCCATCATAGGATATTGTTCCTGTGATTGGGGTTTGTGCCAAACTTTCATTACCGGCAAATAGCATAGATAAGAAAAGTATAAAAATTATTTTTTTTATGTACATATTCTATATTTTTCAGCTAGCATATAACTGGCATAAATAGATTCCGATAAAGTAATCGGATAAAACCAGTTTCATGTCTACTAATTAATTTAAAAAAATTGCTTGAAAATTTTATTCTTTGTTTTCCTCTAAGGCAGCTAATCTAGCTTCCATTTGAGCAAATTTGTCCAATAGATCTTCCTTTTCTTTGGTCAATTTTTCAATTTGCTTATTAGCCTCGATCGTATACAAAGTCAGCTCTTCTACTTTTCTTAATAGTAAGTCATCCATATCACCAAGCTTATAGCCATTTTTCTTAAACTCTTCTGCCGAAGGAACTTCTGGTAAGTGATGATTATCGTTCACGAATTTTTCTACCTCTTTCAAAGACATTAATTTGTAGTCATCATAAAAAACATAATCTGATGAAGGTACATTAGCCGTTACTTCTACTTCCTCACACCAAATACCACCATTAACAGAAAGTTTATGACCATTTGTATTCGTTATACTTCCATCATAGATTGCACTTCCTCCAATCACTACCGTACCATTAGCTTGTAAATTCAATGGAGCATCCCAACTGACTCCAGCTCTTCTAAAAACCAGAGGACCACCATCATAATCCATATAAGCGCCAGGGCAACAAGTTGCGGCATGCATAGAAAGAGAACTCGTACTATTTCCTACTTTAATTACTTTGTTAATATTTGCGGTGATGTTGCCTGTTGAATGAAGATTTCCTTGAAAATATCCTGCATAGCCAGAACCATGTGAATTATTCCCAAAGATTGCTCTTTTTCCAGAACCATAAGCATAAGCGTAAACTCCATCTTTACTGTTGGATCCTCCATAAACATGCAACTTATAAGAAGAAGAAGGATTTGAAATTCCGATACCAACTCTTGTAGAGGTTGGATTAGCGTATAGTCGTCCACTAGCGGTACTCCATGTTTGAGCTTGAAGCAAACTAAAACTAAGGATCGTCATCAATCCTGTAAGAAAAATAAATTTGATGTTAATTGTTTTCATAAATCATTATTTAAAAAGTTAAAAAATAGTTTATTTTGGTCAATGCACACATAGCTCAGGCTATTTCAATTAGCGCAATTCCCTAAATTGAATATCTGTACAAAAGAACATTACAAATGCTCTGATAGCTTGAACTATTAATTAAAAGGCATTATGGTATTATAAGTTACCGCATACATCCAGATCAGTTACTTAAAAGAAAGTAGTAGCTAGTAAAATATAATTAAGAAAGGCGTTTTAGAAAAAAATATTGGGGTATTTAATTTATGAACGGAGTTTAAATATAACAATAAAAAAATATATTTTCAATATTATACCGTTTATTTTTTTAAGCTTTATGATTTTAATAGTATGATTTCCCACAAAACTACTACGTCCATCGAAATAATCATTTACGCCCTCATTTTGACGATAGTCGCGTTCTGAGATCTGAGTAGGCTTTATCTCGAAAGACAAAAGCGTAATAGCAAAAAGGGCATGCGGCATAACCTATGGTGGAAGCACCTCTTTTTTCGTAGGGGTTCGGAACTGTAAATGATGAAGCCGGAGAAAGCGCTGCTTTGACTTAGAGGATAAAAGAGATCTAGTACTATGACAGCTACCTAGCGAGAGCTTAATGCCAGAGCACTAAAGAGAAAGAGAAGAGCAAAAGACCTAGTTGGCGCGGTGATGGATGATGACGGAGACCTGAGGAACACCATTTCTCCTGTTTCAACTAAAAGAATATAACTTTATCTATTGAAATACATAATGCGTTTTTACATTAGGTAGTAATTTTCTAATTTGATTTCTCTGGCGAGCACTCGCATTTTTAACCTCAAATACCTGAAGAAAATCAAATTCTTTAAGAAAATTGTAATGCTCAAGAATTGGTAAAGAAGGAATAATGAGAACTTTTAATTTAGGAAGCTTCTTTAATTTTTCAAAATCACTCATTGATTGAATCGGTAATTCTATGGTCTCTAATTCTTGAAAATCATTGATTCCCATCTCTGCTAAATTAACGATTCGTAATTCTTTGTCAAGTCCAATAGGAACTATCCTTAATTGAACGAGCTTTTTAAGTTTAAACAAACGAGCAGGAAATTCATTTAACTTTTCGACCGTTAAGGTTAACTTTTTCAAGTTTTCCAAAACTAAAAATTCATTGTTCACAGCAGTATCATCTCTTAGCCATAATATTAAATCTTCTAATTTATTTTGTTTAAGTACAAAGGAAGGAACTGACGAAAAAACGATATCATGAATATATAATCCTCCCAAATCGTTTATGGTTTTTTCCTTATTAGGGAAATCTAACTTTTGTGTATTAATCCCTAAGGCTTCCAAGCGTTCAAATTTGTATAAAAAATCATCTAGCTTACAATTTCGATCATAGATGGACAGAAACTTAACTTTAGAAAAATCATCTTGATTAAGCTTTTTTATATCTTCGCAATCGAGACAAATCAGCGTTGATTTTTCTTCATCTGTAAATGAAGTCTTACCCTTTACCCTTGTGGGTATTTCACTGATTTTCCGTTGGCAGCTAAGTATCAAAATAAATAAGAAAATATAGAGAAAATAACGTATCATGATTTTATCAATGGCTGTTATGTATTTTACGAATCTTTTTAATCAAATTTTTCCTCGTTTGCCCTTTCCTCGGTGGTATTGGTAAATTACGAATCCTAAAACGCCCTACTTTATATTCTGATTTCGAAATAGGAACATTTGATCCCTTCTGTAAATTATAAAAAACACCAATACCATTTTGCCACCTCTTTTCAACTTGAGAAGTATTCGCTATTTCACTCTGATAATCAGTTAAAGTTGTACTCCCCGTTGAATAAAGATTATCTGAACTAGTATAGTTTGGGTCAGCAATCCTAGATTCAGGAATAGGCTGTAAAAGATTAGCATCTCTTGCAGAACCAAATTTCCCTGTTGATTGATTCCAAGTAACGCCTTCATAGTATCTATCTGCCAATCCTAAATGATGTCCAAACTCATGAGCAGCTGTATTATCTCTCGAATCAATATTCATTTTAGCAAATTGACGTTTTTTCCATAAACATGTGAAGGACCTTCAAATCGCCCAACTTGTACTAAAGTTTCATTCTTTCCAAGAGTATAATCGCCAAGGGCTACCTTAAAAGTAATTTTTCCACCAGTTCCTTTATCACCCCAAATTTCCATTACGTTATTCATATAATACTCCATGTATTCACCAAAGTCTTCATCAGAGATACCTTCCTGTTTTTGGAAAACAATAGTAGCACCAGCACTACCTAAATCACCTTGATCAGGCGATCTACCATCTGGATCAACTAAGCTAATGGGATTCCCTAACACATAATTATAAGGGCTCACATCCGCAAATTCTATCGCCAGCGGGTCAAGCGATAAGAACCTACCGATATCGCTATCATAAAATCGCGCCCCTCTATAATCCAAGCCCGTCTCTTCGTCCCGCTCATGCTCCGTCGTCAAAAACTTCTCCTTCTTCCTTTTGATATATTCCCGTATCGTCTTCCTATAAGGAAAATAATCCCCAACATATTCCACCTCATAACTCATCGGTTCCCCGTTCGTTTGATTCCCGCAAAACACCGGCTGATAAACCACCCGCGTATTCCCCAAATGATCCTGCACATAATAATTACTTACACCGGAAAAATTAACGGAATGCTTTACAAAATAATTAATTTTTTTCAATTGTAAATAAAAAAACAGAACCGCGTACTGAGACCTGGGTTGGCTTTGCCCCAGAGGGCAAAAGAGCGATTGCAAGAGAGTAGGCCGCAAAACTATGGGAGTGGAAGAACCTGCTTTTTTGCAGGGACTGGGAACTGCCGGATGACGAAGCCGGAGAAAGCGCCGCTTTGTCCCAGAGGACAAAAGAGACCCAGCACCGTGACAGCTACGGCTTTGCCTAGCTGGCGCGGTGATGGATGATGACGGAGACCTGAGGAACACCATTTCTCCTGTTTTAAATTAATCGAAATGACTCTTATAAATTCTCTCAAGTTCCTCCTTAATGAAGCCTTCAATCTCTATACTTGACATAATTAATTTCAATAAAGATTCTTCTTCAAAATCTTTTACTTTTCCATACCACCCTCTTCTCAAAAATTCATAAAAAAAGTCATGGTTTCCACCCAATATAATCGTCTCTAATAAATAATCATATGCCGTTGTATATCCTTCTGGTATATCAATTCCTGCATCTATATATAACTTTAATACATCTAAATTTTTCTGAACACCAATCGTATCAAAATCATAATGAATACTCGTAGAAGATAATACATAAGCTTGTTCGAAACTAGTTATTGCACCAACATAAAATTCCAATAATAAAGCATATTTCCGTCCATGATCATAGGCTACCTTCTTTTTATAATCAAACCCATGCTCTAAAATAAATTGCATTACTTCTGGAGATTTCTTAGCACAATAAAACATTGACTTTTCTGGTGATGGATGGTTCAAATCAATTCCATGATCTAATAAACGCTCTACTATTTCTCTTGAAGTCCATGGCTTTAAACGACTTATTCCATATTTCTTCATATACTTATCATGTGAGAATTGATTTTTCGCCCAATCGCCTATTACTTCTTCTAGTAAATCAAATCCCTTATCATTTTTAATTATTTCATTAATAAATATTGGCAACAGCTTGTCAAACATTTCTATCTTATTGGTAAGTACATATTCACCAATGCTAAAAAAAGACTTAGCAAGAACAGCCTTATCTTCCTTTGGAAGAATTTCATAGACTTTACTAATAACTTGAGGAGTCTGATTTTCACAAAGGAAGAAAAAGGGAATATCAAAACTCACTTTACTTCTATATAATATTTTACTCCCTCCTTCAATCAATAGCACTAAAATCTGTTCATCATCCATTGGTGTTTTACATGCAAGAAATAAAGGTGTTTCTCCATTTCCATCTAGATGATCTAGATTTGCTCCTTTACTGATAAGTTTTCTTACTAAAACTACGTCTTTGTCTACTATAGCTTTTATTAAGCGATCTTCTAAAGTCGAAGAACCTGTTTGCCCTACACTAATCAAAAAACTAATTAGTAGTATAAATAAACTCAAAAAACTATATTGATGTAGTCTCATCATTCCATGTTTATTAAGCCCTAACAGCTCTTCCTCTAAAAATAAGTTTCATTTTAGTTTCTCGTTTTGGAGCACATACGTTTGGATTACTACAAGGAAACTCTGAAGGATTTCCCTTGCATCTAGAACTTTTTCCTTGTATTCGCACCATTTCTATTTGAACATCAACTCTAATTCCTGCCCCGCCCAAAACTCTAATCATCTTATCATACCCATCGTCTACTCCCTCCATTATCAAAGTAGGAATTTCAAAAGTATTTCTTCCTCTTGAAAGTTGATCATAATAATTTCTTAATCCTAATCCTAAGTCATTATAACTTGCTATTTTATCTCGTAATACTTTGGCTCGTTTTTGTGCATTTGTTCTACTTGAAAACTCTTCTTGAGTAATATAAGGAATTTCAATGGCAAGTGTCAAACTTGCGCCTTCACTTTGAAGACCTGCGAAAGAATTTATTTGCTGAACAAAATCTGCTATTGCTCCATTATTAACGTTAACTGTAGAAGTTCGATTAAAAGGATTTTGATTATGCTGAACAGTAATAATGTTTTCACTAGTTACGTTAACAGGGTCTGTTTTTTCTCCATTCTGATCTTGCCATGTTTGTTTAAACCCTGTAATACTTCCATTAAAGTTACTAGCTAACCAAGCATTTGTATATGTCCAACCAGAAGATTCTTCTGGACTTCTTCCGCTAGGATCAATTAATAGTATTGGATTTCCTAAAACATAATTATAAGCACTTACTTGTGGGTAATCTGATGCCAAAGGATCAAGCGACAAAAACCTCCCAATATCCGCATCATAAAACCGCGCCCCTCGATAATCTAATCCAGTCTCCACATCCCGCTCATGCTCCGTCGTCAAAAACTTCTCCTTCTTCCCACTCACATATTCTCTAATCGTTTTCCCATAAGGAAAATAATCCCCAACATATTCCACCGCATAACTCATCGCCTCCCCATTCGTCTGCTCCCCACAAAACACCGGCTCATAAACCACACGCGTATTCCCCAAATGATCCTGCACATAATAACTCCCCAAAGGCGCACCCGGTGCTGACAAAATTAATAAAGACTCCGTAAATGGATCAACAGTACTCGCACCAGACTACAGCAATTCAACAACTAATTTACAAAACTTCTACAAAATTATTGCCTAACTCATAATCTCAATATGTTTCAATTAAAAATAAACATTAGTCGTCCTTATTATTTGCCGTCCGCAATGGGTGGTATTTATTCACTTCTGCAATTAACTCCGTTATTACTTGTATCTGATAACGCTCCGTCG
>JBGCFY010000200.1:0-13072 GCA_045110315.1 Saprospiraceae bacterium | reverse complement strand
CTAAACTCGCCGAAGCGGAAGCTTTTTACAAAAGTCTAGAGAATAGCTTAACGAAGAAACACCTTATTCTTGACCTCAGAGACAATCCTGGCGGAGGAAAACGCAACTCTGATATCTTACTAAAAATTCTTAAAAAGTACCTTAAGAAAAATAGTGTTTATGTACTGACTAATCATAATATGGCTAGTAATGGAGAACATTTCACGATGAAAATAACCAAGCTTTCTGATCGATG
Source organism: Saprospiraceae bacterium (assembly GCA_045110315.1). GTDB lineage: Bacteria > Bacteroidota > Bacteroidia > Chitinophagales > Saprospiraceae > CALFBG01. Next base: position 12,837 of record JBGCFY010000200.1, on the reverse strand, counting down.
TGTTACTTTTGGAGACCGAACAAATGGCACTGCTGCTTACGAAGTCAAAAATAGCATTTTCACCTTGCCTTGCAAAAAGTACGTCGCAGTGTTGACCTCAAAGAAACATAAAAAATACTTACCAATTGAATCTCAAGGAATTACTCCCTTGGTTTATCTGGATTACGAGCGAAGTTGGATTGAACAAGTACAAGAATATATTGCAAAAGGATTTTAAAGTTTAATTTTTGAGACAAATCTGATCTATGAATTCCTGCAAGTTGTTTTCGACAATTGCAGGAATTTTTTCTTTTGCTAGCCAAGTGTGTACATCCGCAAGATAATGCATTCCAAGGTACTTGGCCGTTTCCCGAAAGGGCATATGAAAGCCTGCTTTTAAGATTTGATCTACCCCACAACTTAAAACGGCCATTTCCATTCCACGCAACTTCCTTCCCGTTTCTTTTTCAATCATCAAACAATCCGATAAGCGATCAAAAAAAGTTTTTAGCAAACCGCTCATCGTGTACCAATAAACAGGGGTCGCAAAAACAATCAAGTCGTAATTGGCGACGATGTCTTTAATCAGCGGAAGAAAGTCATCTCCCCGATTTTTGAATTCGTAATCGAAACCACCAATAGATTTTGTTTTTAAGTCGACGATTGGAAATCCCGTTGCGAGACTTAGGCAATGCGCTACTTTAAAAGTTTCCCCTCTGCTATTGGCGCTTCCTAATAGTATAATTCCCTTTTTCTGACGTTGCATGGAAACCGATTTGGTATTAAAATAAAGGAATGGATTTTCATCGAAAAAGAAGTGGATCTTTGAAAAAAAGTAATGCTTTAAGATACCTAATCTATCCAGTAATTTGTAGGCTACCTTGGTAATTTCTGAGACAATCCTCCACATTCTGCCAAATATTTGACACACCAAAGCATACACGTTAGTATAAAAGCAGAAATATTTAACACTCTATAATACTACATTTGCCAAACATCTGACAAAACACCAAAAATCAACAATTAAAACACAGTCCGACTAAACATTGTTGAAGCGATAATAGTTATACTATCATACAACGAGGAAATCTCCTCATACCTATTGGTTTTACCTTTAGGTTAACCCTTAAAAAATTTGAGTCATGAATTTAGAAAAATTTAAGAACAACGAAGTAGCCTTAGATGATCAGAAAAGTTTAACTGGTGGTAATGACTTATTAGATTTAATTCAAGTAATGTGGGATTTGACTCCAGATAACGGAGGAAGTCATTGGGACAACCAAGGTGGTGGCGTCTGGGACGGCTTTACTTGGACTTGGTAAAGTAAAGATTAAGATATTACCCCAAAATTGAGCATCGCTCAAAACAAACTAATACGGAGAACTCGTCAAGATGTTCTCCGTATTATATTTTCCCCTCCTTTTCTTAGATTTATACATCCGTCGGTTGATGAGTTTCTGAATAACTAAAAACCAATACTTTCCTCGCTTAAATTCTAGCCTAAATACTATTCCTATACTGATATCTCTTTTCGCCTTACGCTTCGTTATCCTCAGCTTGAAGCTGTTTAATCATTCGTAAACATTTTTAGTGTTTTTAAACAACTTGCCTGATGAATGCTGGCTGTTTCTCAATGGATAAAAAATTCAGCATTCAAAATAGAAGCTTAGTTCGTCTCCTATCCATTTTAATCGAAGCCCTCTGTTTAATATTATCAAAAAAAATCATATCTTCGCATTTTATTTGTAATTTAGTTGCACTATGAACTTTTCTACAAAAAAGCTGTTATACCAACTTTAGATAGCATAAAACTAGATGATCAACAAATTTCCAATTATAGATTTCCCGAAGGGTTCACTTCTTCCTTGGCTTGGTAAAACGGGTAAGATGCTTAGTCTATACATGCGATATTTCTTTTCAAGTCATGGTTTCGATATTACTAGAGAGCAATTTATTCTATTGGCTCATTTGTACCACGAAGACGGGATGATGCAGAAAGATCTTGCTTTCATTACCGAAAGAAACAAAGGTTCTTTGGCTCGATTGGTGAATACTACCGAAAAAAAGAATTGGGTCGCTAGAATTCCTTCCACGGAAGATAAGCGAGTCAATCAGATATATTTGACGACGCAAGGACGTGATGTTTTTGAAAAACTAAAACCTATTCTCGCAAAATGTGAGCAAGCAGTGCAAAAGGGCTTAACTCCACAAGAAATTGAAACAACAATATCCGTTTTAGAAAAAATACAAAAGAATATTTCAAAATAAAATAATATAGTTGCACCTGCAATTATTATCCAATTTTCCATTATGAGACAAATCATTATTAGTGCAATCGGACTAGCGATCATCGCAGCTGGCTTTTTTGGAATGAAGAAAATGGCTGGGACAGAGAAACCCGTTCGTCCCAAGGAAGCTCGTGCGGTTCCTACGGTATTTACCCAAATCGTCAAAAATGGTAGTACGCCTGTAACGGTAACCGCTAGTGGCAATCTCGCGGCTCGTGATCGAATCGAAATTTTCTCCGAAGTACAGGGCATTTTTGACGAAAGTGCCAATGCTTTCAAGCCAGGTGTTTATTATAAAAAAGGGAGTGTATTACTGCGACTCAATAGTGATGAATTTCGAGCTAATTTACGTTCCCAAAAGAGCAATTTATACAATCAAATCGTTGCACTCCTCCCCGACCTAAGATTCGACTATCCCGATGCTTTTCAGCGTTGGAAAGATTATGTCAACGACTATAGCGTAGCGCAAATTTTAAAACCACTTCCCGAAACCACTTCTGAAAAAGAAAAACTTTTTATCGCTGGAAGAAATATCAATACTACTTGGTATAACGTCAAGAATATAGAAGAACGACTGACTAAATATTCTATCTATGCGCCTTTTAATGGAATCTTGACCCAAGCTAATATTGATAAAGGCGCGTTGGTGCGCCCAGGGCAAAAACTCGGTGAATTTATTAACCCAAATATCTACGAACTGGAAGTCGCCGTTAATTCAAGTTACGCAGATTTATTGAAAGTCAGCAATTCGGTTACCCTCAATAATATCGAACGCACAAAAACTTGGAAAGGAAAAGTCAATCGCATCAATAGTTTAATTGATCCGAATACTCAAACGATCCAAGCTTTTATTCGCGTAAGTGGCAAAGGTTTACGGGAAGGAATGTACCTCGAAGCAGACCTAACGGCTAAAAATGAAAATAATACTTTTGAAATTTCTAGAAAACTACTCACTGACAATAGTAAAGTCTTTGTCTTACAAGATTCCGTTTTAGCACTAAAAGAAATTGAAGCGGTACATTTCACAGAAAAAACTGCCGTGATTCGAGGACTTTCCGACGGTACTGAAATTTTGAAAAGAACACTCCCGGGTGCCTATAATGGTATGGTCGTAAAACGCTTTAAGGAAAGGAAGTAAGATGCGCGCAAACAGTGCATCATAAACAAGTTTGAATTTCCTGCAAAAACTTCTTAAATAAGTTGTTTTAAAATAGTTAGATGATTTATTTTAAAACAACTTCAAAGTTAAATTTAATTATGAAACAGTTTCTTTCCTTTTTTATAAAATATCCCGTAGCGGTTAACGTAATTATGCTTTCCGTAGCCATTTTTGGTTACCTCGGTTTGCAAGAAACAAAGTCGTCCTTTTTTCCACTTGACGATTCCAAACTGATCTTTATCAATATTGCTTATCCGGGAGCTTCTCCGGCAGAAATTGAAGAAGGAGTTGTCCTCAAAATTGAAGACAACCTTCGTGGGCTAGTCGACATTGATAGAGTAACCTCTGCTTCTCAAGAAAACACAGCAACCATTACCGTTGAAATCGAAGAAGGAGCAGATATTGATATCGTCTTAGCCAACGTAAAAAATGCTGTTGATCGGGTACCTTCTTTTCCAGTGGATATGGAACCTCCCGTTATTTCTAAACAAGAAAATATCAATCGAGCAATTAGTTTTACCGTAAGTGGAGATGGCGTTCCGCTCCAAACGCTGAAGGAAGTTGCTCGAAAAGTAGAAGATGATGTGCGTGCCATTCCTAATATTTCGCAAGTAGAATTAAGTGGCTTCCCTAATGAGGAAATCGAAATTGCGGTACGCGAAAATGATCTTCGAGCGTTTGATTTAACTTTTGCAGAAGTAGCTAGCGCGGTGCGAAACTCCAACCTTATTACCACTGGTGGAAACATTAAAACGGAAACAGAAGAGTATCTTATTCGCGCTAATAATCGTTCTTATTTTGGTCGAGAATTGGACTTCATCGTAGTAAAAGCCAGTACTTCCGGTCAGATTATTCGCCTACGCGACGTAGCGGAAGTTCGTGATAAATGGTCGGAAGTTCCCGATCGAATTAATTTCAACGGCGATCCTGCGGTACAACTTTCCATCAGTACAACCAATAACGAAGACTTACTTTACGCAACTGATAAAATAAAAGAATACATCGCTACATTCAACGAAAAAAGTGATGTGATCAAACTTAACGTCAATTCCGATTCTTCGATTTCGCTTAATAATCGGCAAAACCTTTTGGTTGAAAATGGAATTATTGGAATTCTTTTAGTTTTAATTTTCCTCTCGATTTTCCTCAAACCGAGTATCGCTTTTTGGGTCGCCGTCGGACTTCCTTTTTCCTTTTTGGGGCTTTTCATTTTTGCACCAAGCTTTATGACGATCAACGTTATTTCTCTTTTTGGAATGATCATCGTAATTGGTATTTTGGTTGATGACGGAATTGTCATTGCAGAAAATATTTATGACCAGTACGAAAAAGGTAAATCCAAAATCCAAGCGGCCATTGACGGAACCATGCAAGTAATGCCACCAATTATTGCGGCCATTTTAACTACAATTATTGCCTTTTCTACTTTTATATTTCTACCAGAAAGAATTGGATCTTTTTTCGGACAAATTGCCAAAGTAGTAGGCATTATTCTCTTGATTTCTCTCGTAGAAGCTTTTTTGATCTTACCTGCTCACCTTGCACATTCTAGAGCCTTGGATCGAAATTCCAAACCCTTTATTCTCAACGTCTGGGCAGATAAGGGTATTACTTGGATTAGAGATAATTTGTACGTTCCTACGCTAAGATTTATTTTAAACTATAAAGTTTTTGGCTTTGCCATTCCTATTGCCTTGCTCCTTTTTACGGTTGGTTCGATGCAAGGTGGAATTATTCGCTTTACGTTCTTCCCTAACGTTGCCTCCGACCGAGTTGCCATTAATTTAAAAATGCCACAAGGAACTAGCGAAACAATTACAGATTCGATCATTACCGTAATTGAAAATGCCGCTTGGGAAGCGAATGAGGAACTCACAAAAAATCAAACAGATAATCTTCCCATTATTGAAAATACAATTCGTCGATTAGGTCCTGGTTCTGCTAGTGCTTCCTTGACACTCAATCTCCTACCGGGAGAAAAACGAGATATTCGCTCTTCCGTCGTCTCTAAATTGATTCGCGAAAAAGTAGGTCCTATTTACGAAGCCGAAAGCGTCGTCTATGGTTCTGGAAATGCCTTTGGCGGTAAACCCGTTTCCGTTTCTTTGGTTGGAAATAATATCGGGGAACTAAAAGAAGCTAAACGAGATCTAAAGCTTGCTTTTCAAGAAAACCCGAGACTCTCCGATGTAACGGACAATGATCCAGCGGGAATAAAAGAAATTAAAATCCAGCTTAAAGAGAATGCTTATCTCTTGGGTTTGACACTCAACGCCGTTATGTCACAAGTGCGATCAGGATTTTTTGGAGCTTCCGTACAACGTTTTCAGCGAGGACGAGATGAGATTCGGGTTTGGGTTCGCTACGATCGTAGTAATCGAAGTAGCATTACGGACTTGGACGAAATGCGGATTATTACGCCTTCGGGAAATCGGGTACCCTTGGTAGAAATTGCAAACTATAAAATTGAGAGAGGCGACGTTGTAATCAATCACTTGGATGGTCGACGAGAAATTCGAGTTGAGGCAGATATGTCCGATGCTAAAGATTCTGCGCCGGAGATTTTAGCAGATATCAAACGTGATGTGATGCCAGAAGTTATCGCACAATATCCGACAGTTACGCCGCTTTACGAAGGTCAGAATCGAGGTTTTGCTCGGATCGGTGCAACCATGGGGAAGGTACTTCCTGTCATTTTGATTTTAATGTATGCCGTCATTGCCTTTGTTTTCCGTTCGTATGGACAGCCTTTATTACTCTTCATTTTAATTCCGTTTAGTTTCGTAGGAGTAGCTTGGGGACACTGGCTCCACGGTCAAAGTATCAACGTATTATCTGGGCTCGGAATCGTAGCACTCGTAGGAATTTTGGTCAATGATGGACTTGTACTCATCGAAAAATTTAACCTGCTGCTCAAGGAAGGAATACCCTATCGGCAAGCAATGGTCGAAGCAGGTCGGTCGCGTTTTCGTGCAATCTTTTTGACTTCTTTAACGACGGTTGCCGGTTTATTTCCTTTGATTTTTGAAAAAAGCTTTTCGGCACAATTTCTTATCCCAATGGCCATTTCGGTAGCCTATGGAATTGCCTACGCTACTTTCATGACACTCTTTTTGTTGCCCTTACTTTTAGCGGTGAAAAATAGCTTTAAAGTTGGTTTACAATGGCTTTGGAGAGGAAAGAAACCTTCTAGAGAATCCGTCGAAAGAGCAATTATTGAAATGGAAGGAGAAGAGTTTTAACCCCTTTCCTTTTAGTATAAAACACGAAATTGATTTACATCAAAATAAATAGTGCTACCAAAAGTAGCGTACCACAAATTGAATGCCGTTGAACACACTGCATTCTAAAAACATGGGTTCTTATGAAAAATATTACGGTAGGAATAATCTTATTACTTTTGTTAGCGCACAGTGCTACAGCGCAAAGTGTATTGAGCTTGGACGAAGCTAAAGCAATTACGCTAGCGAATAACTTTGGGATTAAAATCGCCAAAAACAATGTCACTATTGCCAAGAATCAGACCGAAAAAAGTGTCAATGGTTATCTACCAACGGTAGCTGCCAACGGTGCACTGACTGGAAATTTTGGAGGATCTAATCAGAAATTCAGCAACGGTTTAGAAGCTTCTACTTCTAATGCTTTCAACTGGGGAGGAAATGCTGCACTTACCGCCAATTACACTATTTTTGATCAACGTAGAGCACTGACTTTAGATCAACTCAAGCAATCCTTGACGCTTTCTAATTTGCAGTTGCGACAAACCATTGAACAAAACCTATTATCCGTTTACAATTCGTATTACCAAGTAGCACAATTATCCGAAAATGTAAATGCGCTAGAAGAGGCAATTAGTATTTCTAAAGAACGAATGCGGCGAGCACAGATTCAGCTAGACCTAGGGCAAGGTAATGGTTTAAATGTTTTGAATGCAAAAGTAGATATTCAAAGAGATAGTGTCAATTTACTTAATTCAAAACTAAACCTTGATAATGCGAAACGCGACCTAAATATTTTCATGGGTAGAGATGCTACGGAAGCCTTTACGATTGCTACAAATGTGGATCAGAACTTAGCACTTGAATTAGAAGCTTTATTAGAAGAATCTAGAAATGAAAATATCAACATTAAGATCAATCGTCAAAACTTAGCCGTCAATGAAATGAACTTACAAATTATTGAAGCAGAAAGACAACCAACGGTAACCGCTGGCGCTTCCTACAATTTCAGTTACTCTGACAATGCAACTGGTTCTTTCATCGACCAATCCAACTCCCAAGGTTTAGCGGGCAACGTTGGTGTCAACTGGACGATTTTTGATGGTACGCGAAAGATTAGAAAACAAAATACCTTACTCAATCTATCCAATCAAAAATTGCAAATTAGCCAATTCCAACAACAGCTTGAAAGAGATATTATCAATGCTTGGTCGAATTATAAAAATGCACTTTTCGTTTTAGAGGTAGAAAAAAATGCCGTTGAAACCAACCGCGAAAATTTTGTCCGAACGGAAGAGCAAGTCAAAATTGGACGGTTGACTTCCATCGAATTTCGACAAGCCCAATTGAACTTGCTCAGCGCTCAAACGAGTTTAAATAATGCAAAGTTCAGTATCAAACTTAGAGAGATTCAATTGCTACAATTAGTTGGGCGATTGATGGAGTAATTCAAAAACGGTATCATTACAATCTAGGATCTACCGCTTCACTCTCTAAAGCCAAAATACCAAATACACTTTCGTGCACACGTCGCAAAGGTTCCTTTCGAACGAAACGCTCTAAAGCTTCTACGCTTAAGGCAAATTCTCGCAAAGCCAAAGAGCGCTTACGGGAAAGACCTCGATTTTTAAGTCGTTCCATATTTTCGGGTAAATCATATGCTGGACCGTAGATGATGCGCAGGTATTCACTACCTCGACATTTGACGGCAGGTTGTAGTAAACCGTCCTTACCTTGAGCAATAAACTCATAAGGCTTTACGACCATTCCTTCTCCCCCTTTCTCCGTCAAGGAAGTCCACCAAGTAATAGCCGCTTCGATACTATTCTCCACTTGTGTGTCAACAACTTTATATGGTGTTGCGCGCAAAAAAGTTTCGTCTGCCAAACAAATTTCTTTAATTGCTTTAAGGTGCCACTCGTGCGTTTTGTCGGTATGTACCTTTCCTTCCGTTGCTAAAATATGAAATGGAGCTAACTTATAATCATCAAGATTTTTGACTTCCCAGCAATACTGACGATACGCCGAAATGAATTTTCCGGTAGCCTTCTTTTTGTGTCGAAACTGCCCAAGCAATTTATCGACTCCTTCAATTCCTCTCTTACTCGCCAAGGCTAAAACCTGATCAACTCCTTTTAACGCGTGTTTTGCCGACGAGCCAACTGCGGCATATTGTTCTTTCAATAACGCTTGAGCTTTCGCAGACCAAGGCATTAATTCAGCATCGAGGCAAACCCAATCTGTTTGGTGTTTTTCCCAGAATCCAGCATTCGAAAAGGCTAACTGCACCCGAGCCAAAAATGCTTTTTCCAAAGCTTCATCCGTAAAAAAGTTCCTTCCCGTTCTAGTATAGCAAACACCAATACCTTCATTCGAAATACCAAACCGTTTCAGAACAACCTCTTCGCTTTTGCAAATCACCAAAACAACTCGCGAGCCCATGTGCTTTTCTTCGCAAATAATTTTTCGGATCCCTCTCTTCTTGTAATAATTAATCGCTTGTGCTGGATGTTCTAAGTAATTAGGTAGCACACTCGTCCCACAGGGTGACATCGTAGGTGGCAAATACAAGAGCCATTTAGGATTGATCGCAAATCGACTCATCACTTCAAGCGCCGCAATCGAGTTTTCCTCCTTGATCGTAATGTTGTTTCTTAATCTAGTTTGAATAATTCGTTTTCCCAGCACTTCCTCAATATTCACCAAATCATCATTTAGTTGTTGCGGATTAAGACTCGGCACAGCGGTTGGTAAAAGTGGCTTCGTTGGTTCATAATATACTTTTTTTGCTGGTACGGAAACCAAAACTTCACTTGGATATCGTAAAGCGGTAAGTGAACCTCCAAAGACACAACCCGTATCAATATCAATAGTTTTGTTAAGCCACTCTGGCTGCGGAACCGTTGTATGCCCATAAACCACTTTTGCTTTTCCTCGATATTCCGAAGCCCAATTGTAGCGTACGCGAAACCCAAACTCATCTGTCTCTCCCGTCGTTTCGCCGTACAGGCAAAATGCTCTCACGGCACCGGAACCTCGACCTTGCATTTCTTCTAAAATGCCAGCGTGCACAACGACCAATTTCCCATCATCCAATACATAGTGACTGATTAAGCTGTACAGAAAATCACGAACAGTTTCTAGAAATTCCGTTGGTTCTTTGGCGAGTTGTTCCATTGTTTCAGCAAGTCCATATTTCAATTGCACTGATTTTCCACTTAGTTTCTTTTGTAATTTGATATCGTGATTCCCCGGAACACAAAGGGCTACCCCTGCACGAACCATGCTCATTACGAGTCGAAGCACCGCCGGAGTATTGGGACCTCGATCCACCAAGTCACCTAGAAAAACAACTTGTCGATTTTCGGGATGTGTTACCCTTAAACCAAAATTCTTACCATCGTCCGCTACATGATGCAAAGCATAACCTAGCTTCTCCAAAAGCAAAACCGTTTCGTCGTAGCAACCATGAATATCACCGATGATATCAAAAGGTCCCGTAAGTTCCCTTTTGTCATTGTATAATTTTTCTCGGGTAATTCCAGTAACGGCATTCACTTCGGCTTCAGATTTTAAAAAATAAATCCTACGAAAGCCTTCCCGTTTCAAGCCTTTCAATGATCTACGCAATTGTTGTTTCTGTTGTCGGATGACATGATTACCAAAATTTCGATCCACTCGATTTTCATTTCTATCTTCGCAAATTCGTTGTGGTAAATCCAAAATAATCACTACGGGCAACACATGAAATTCGCGAGCCAATTGAATCATTTTTTGACGAGATTCTTTTTGCACATTCGTAGCGTCTACGACCGTCAGCAAACCACTTTTCAGTCGCTTGCGCAGAATAAAATGTAACAAATCAAAAGCATCGTTCGTCGCTTTCAAATTATTTTCATCGTTAGAAACAATACCCCGACAAATATCCGAAGAGACGATTTCGTGTTTTCCAAAATGTCGTTTGGCGAAAGTACTTTTCCCCGATCCTGAAGGACCGACTAAAATAACGAGTGACAAGGCTGGTACTTTAATTTCCATAGTTAAAAATTCCCATTTGTGAAGGTGCTCCCACTTCCGCATCAAACTCGCCGATGGGTAAAAAGGAGACCGTATAATTATATTGTTTAGCGACTTTGGTTGCCCACGCTTCGAAGGTTTTTCGCGTCCATTCAAAACGGTGATCGTGGTGTCGCATGGTATTTTCTTTTAGTTGCTCAAAACGTACATTGTATGCTGCGTTAGGTGTCGTTAGGATAATTGTTTTGGGTTGTGCAAATTCAAAGACGACTCGCTCAAAAGCCTGTAAGCGATTTTCGTCTAGGTGCTCAATTACTTCTACCAACGCTGCGGCGTCAAAGCCAGAAAGCCTTTTGTCCTGATAAGTCAAAGCGCCTTGTAATAACTCAATCCGAGCTTTTTGTCGAGGTGCCATTTCTTCCCAGTGCAAGCGTTCTTTACATTTTAATAGTTCTGAATAAGAAACATCCATACCGACAATTTTCTTAAATTGCTGATGCTTTAACAAGCGTCGGATGAGTTTTCCTTCTCCACAACCTAAGTCAAGTACTGATTTCGCTCCAGCAGTTTTGAGTTGCTCAACGACCAACGCAAGTCGTTGTTGATGCAAAGTGTTCTTTTTACTTTTTGCTTCTGATGCTTCTTCAGCAATTTCCTTCTCCGTTCCTTCACTTAAGCGAGCCAAAGCTTGTTTAGTAAAGGAGCCAAGATGGATTAAATAGCGACGTGTGATTTGCTCTTTTTCGGGATGATTCGGTAACCAAGATTTCCCTTTTGCTAAAAGTTTATCTATTTCATTTTGACTTACGTAATAGTGTTTATCGTTAGCCAAGGCAGGAATTAAAACGTACAAATGGGAAAGCAACGCTTGGAGCGGAATTGTATTTTTTAAGCTTACTGTGTAATATTTACTGTTTCCCCATTCTGGAAATTCTTCGTCTAAAACGTGACGCTCCAAGTCTACTGTGTAACCCAGTGGTTCGAATAATTTCCGAATCAAAATCTCTCCACCTTTGGGAGTCGGCAAAACAGAAATTTTGACTTCTAGCGGCAAAGAGACGGACACTAAATCTGGTCTCTTCTTACAGTGACCATTCATCGCCGTAGAAAATGCTTTAGCAATCGCAACACTCATAAAAGAAGACGCTACGTAAGGTCGGTCGTTGACGTACTGCCCCAAAGAAAAGCCTTTACCAGTAAGGTTTCTACTCCCACGAACCAAGGCAATCGGATCAATATCTAGCAGTAAGGCGATTGTCGTTTTAGCTGCTGAAGACTCGGGATAAAAAATCTGCGCCTTCCCAATCGAGAGATCAATCGCTTGTAATTTATCAGGATGCTTGTGTAGTAAAAAACCTAAGTCGGTAGCGGGTTGATGCGTGGTGCTGATGGTGAGTAACATGAGTGAAATATTTTAATTAACTGTGATTAGAACGCAAACGGGTTAAACTTAAGTTCCATGTTAGGACGCAAAATAGAATCTCCGTCCTTGTTTAGAACAAAGCTATTTACTTACTACGCAATTAACTTACGTAGTAAAACTAAAATGAGATTTATTTTAAAAGAAAAGGAAAAGACTTGAGGGTTCACACGAAAAATAGCCTCCCGCGAACTTCAAACTTATGGAAGCCCAATTATTTTTTCTTTGTAGCTCTAGTCAATCTATCGTTAATTGATTTTCCGAGGTCACGGTCGGGAAATCGTTCGGCAACGATCATATCTAGTGCGAGTCGATCCAGTTGGTGTAAGCTTGCGTAAAGCTTTGCCGCAGCTTCTTTAAAATCTCCCTGAGGGGAAAGCACTTTCGAGATGACGACGTTTGGGGCAATGAGCACATTTTGAAACTGTAACACCCCAATTTTCTGTTCGGGAAAATCTTTGATAAAACTTTCGACATCATCGACTAGGTAAGTACTCGTATTGGGTGCGTAGTGGCGAGCGAGCATTCCAGGTGCGTTGGGAGCAACTTCTTTTTTATTCTTGATAATTATGGGACCAACCACTTTGTTGAGCGCTTCAAGAGAAATGGAACCCAGTCGATAGAGCACTGGCTCTTCCTTTTCGAAACCGATGATGGTAGATTCGATACCATTTTTACAAGCGCCGCCGTCGAGGACGACCGCAAGATTATCTTGAAAATAATCTGCTACGTGTTCGGGTCTAGTTGGACTGATAC
>JBGCFY010000199.1:0-29661 GCA_045110315.1 Saprospiraceae bacterium | reverse complement strand
GATCCTTTCGTCAACAATCAATGGTCTTTAAATAACGATGGAAACAATACCAGTAGTTACGGTGGTGTACCCGGTGCAGATATGAAAGTTTTTGCCGCTTGGACAGCCTCTACGGGTACAAATATAAAAGTAGCTATTCTTGACGAAGGGGTAGATTTAGATCATCCTGATTTAGCTGGAAATATGCTTGCGGGATACGATGCTACGGGACAAAGTAGTGGTGGAAATATGCAAGGAGACGATGCGCACGGAACTGCGTGTGCAGGTATCGTTGCTAGTGTAGGTAATAATAATCTAGGAACCGCAGGCGTCGCTTATAGTAGTAAAATCGTCCCCGTAAGAATTGCTTATAGCTCTGGTCCAAACTGGGTTACCTCAAATGCTTGGATTGGAAATGCACTCAACTGGTCCTGGCAAACGGGTGGGGCAGACGTTCTCAGTAATTCGTGGGGTGGTGGTGGTTCTTCCTCTACCATCAACAATGCTATTGATGGTGCTATCAATAGTGGTCGTGGAGGATTAGGTGCACCAGTATTATTTGCAGCAGGTAATGACAATGGAGCGAATAGTTATCCAGCTACTTACGCACCAACCATTTCTGTAATTGCAATGAGTATGTGTAACCAACGTAAAAATCCTTCGTCTTGTGATAATGAAACTTGGTGGGGATCGAACTACGGTTCAGGCGCAGATATCGCTGCTCCGGGAGTAAAAATATACGCAACTGATATTGCTGGATCTGCTGGATATAGCAATGGTGATTTCACAACCAGCTTTAATGGTACTTCTAGTGCTTGCCCGAACGCAGCAGGGGTAATGGCTTTAATTTTAGCCGCAGATCCTAATCTTACGGAAGCACAAGCTCGATTTGCCATTGAAAGCACTTGCGATAAAACGGGTGGCTATAGCTACAACAATAGTGGTAGTCAACCTAATGGAACTTGGTCTAATGATCTCGGTTACGGTCGAGTAAATGCAGCCAATGCAGTTGCTTATGTAAATGGAGGTGGTCCAACTTGCAGCGATGGCATACAAAATGGAGATGAAGCAGGTATTGATTGCGGAGGTAGTTTTTGCCAAGCTTGTCCTTGTACAGGAAATACCGTTTCGTTAAATTTAACGTTTGATAATTATCCCCAAGAAACAAGTTGGAACATTAAAGATAGTAATGGCAATACCGTTGCTTCGGGAGGAACCTACGCTGGACAAACTTCTGGCTCTACGCTAACTATTGATCAGTGCTTAGCGGATGGTTGCTATGACTTTACGATTGAAGATACTTATGGTGATGGAATTTGCTGTGGCTACGGTAACGGAGCGTATAGCTTGACGGATGCCAATGGTCTTGTTTTGGCTTCCGGTGGACAATTCACTAATACTGAAACAACGAACTTTTGCTTGAATAATACACCTCCTCCGAGCTGTGATGCACCGACTGGTTTGGCTGCGGCAGTCAACGGAAGTGATGTTACTTTGACTTGGAATGCAGTTGCGACAGCGAATGATTATAACTTACGAATTAGAATGGTTGGTGTAGCAAGTTGGACAGACTTTGCCAATACTAGTTCGCCTTTAAATCTAACTGGATTAACTGCTTGTAGCGATTACGAATACCAAGTACAAGCTAACTGTACCGGAGCAACTAGCAATTGGAGTGCTACCACTACCTTTAATTCTGCCTCTTGCCCAACGGGATGTAGTGACGTTACTATCAATTCTAATAACTTTGAATCTGGATTAGGCATCTGGAATGATGGTGGTTCGGATTGTCGAAGAAGTGCTCAAGATGCTAGTTATGCAAACGAAACGTATTGTGTACGCTTACGAGATAATACTTCTACGTCTACCTTGACAACTGATAACTTAGATCTTTCTGGCTACGAAGAAATTACAGTAGACTTTTCTTACGTAGCACGTAGCATGGATAATGCAAACGAAGATTTTTGGTTACAACTTTCTACAAATGGCGGCGTTTCTTATACCACAGTCGAAGAATGGAACCGTGGAGATGAATTTGTAAATGGGCCTCGTTATAATGAATCTGTTGTTATTCCAGGCAACAATAGCTTTACTACGACTTGTCGGTTACGGTTTAGATGTGATGCTTCCGGCAATTCAGATTGGATTTACCTTGATGATATCTTGATTTCAGGATGTGCAACTAATGGCAGCAGCGCGCCTGCGCCTACGACTGCGCCACCAGCAGAAGCCTTGAGTGACAATTCACCAAGTCAATTACTGCTTTTCCCTAATCCTGCAAAAGAAGATTTGAATATCAAGTTTAATTTAAATCAAGCAACAGAGGCGCAAGTTTTCATTACGGATTATACAGGTAAAAGAATTGCACAGCTTCAAATGGCAGCCTTAATCGGTGCGCAAGAAACGACAATTGACGTAAGCCAATACACTGCAGGAATTTACTTCGTTACGATTGTTACAAAGAGCGAAAGAATTACGAAGAAGTTTGTTGTACTGCGTTAAGCAACGACATTTTTCTAAATAACTGCTTCGCAAGAAAGTGCTCAAAAAAATAAAAATTTGAGCCGCTAACAAAACGGAAAGGATTGCTTCAATGGAGGCAATCCTTTCTTTTAGTTTTAAATAATTTGTTGCGGAGTTATTTCAAAATAAAACTCAAAAAAGAGAATTCGTCCTTAGAATCTTTTAAATTAGCGCTAGCTTTTTGATACGATAAAATTTATTTCAACTACAACTTTACGAAATGCTACATCCTGATTTTTTAGAATTCCTAAAAGACCTTACCAATAACAATCAAAGAGATTGGTTTCACGCGAATAAGAAGCGCTACGAAAAAACACTCAAAGAACCTTTTAAAGAATTAGTACAGACTTTAATCAAAGGCACACAAAAATTTGATCCAACCGTTCAGATTGAGCCAAAGGATGCGATTTTTAGAATCAATCGAGATATTCGCTTTTCGGCGGATAAGAGTCCTTATAAGACACACGTTAGTGCTTTGATCTCTAAAGGTGGGCGCCGAGACAAAACATTACCCGGTTATTATTTACAAATCGGTCAAGGATCTTTAATGATTGGCGGAGGCGCATATTTTTTAGAAAAAGAAATGCTACAAAAAGTTCGAACGCACATTTTACAAAATCCTTCCGTAATTGGTAAAATTGAAAAATCAAAAGCGTTTACAGAAAAATTCGGCGAAATCAAAGGCGATAAAAACAAACGATATGACAAAAGCTTTATGGCTATTGCTGACCAACAACCCTTGATTGCCAATAAGCAATTTTATTTCATGGCAGAGCTAGATCCAAAACTGGTACTAGAAAAAGATTTTGTAAAAATGGTCCTTAGTTATTTTAAAACCGGGAAGAGATTGAATGATTTCATCATAGAAGCTTTAGCCTAAAAGCTTTGTAAAAATGTTAAAGAAATTGATTAAACACTTAGGCCTTGTTTTGTTTATTGTACTTTCCATTGGCTCTATGACCGCAACGGGTTATTTACTCTGGCTCAATCGAGACTATTATGATGAACTAACCGAAATCCAACAAAAACTGAACGAAGTCGAAGGTGCTAAAGTATTGAATATTTGGGGACACGACGCCGAAACGCTAGAGGAAATTTCGGCAAGAATTCAGATTAAAGATAAGGGCACTATTGTTTTGAAGAACCTTAGCAAAGATCAATTCAGCTATCCAAATAAAGTGCTAGTACTGGAATTTGGCGGTAAGTTTTTCAAATATTATGCTTGTTGTGATAGTATTTCCGTTGGATCCAGTCTTGACCTTGGTACAAACAGTTTCCTTGCGAAAAAAATAAATAAAACTTTTCTTAGTCCCAAAGCAGTGATTGAGAATTTTGACTACCTCAAACCAATTATAGATTCAATTCCTATTTTTCCAGCCATGGAATATTTTATTTCTCCTGACAGAAAATGCGAATATTATCTCTCCGCAATTGACCACCAATCCGAAGATACCGATGCAATTTTTAACCTAACTGGACAAGGAAAAGAAATGGAGTTTGCCCGAAGCTTACCTTGGAAAAGCAAAAACTGTAAATGATTGGATATAATATTTCAACCTCAAAATAAAGTAATTGATTTCCGCTAAAAAAATATTCCCCTTCGACTTATGCTGGCTCTTTCTTATCCACCTAATCGCAAATCACTTCCTTGAAAATAACGTAACGGCTTACCATCTTGGCTGGGGCTGAGACCTTACCCTTTTTCTTCAATGGAACATTCCCAATCCAAACCTCATCTTTGTACTTGGATATGGAGTCTTACTACTTTTGAAACGCCGCAATCTATTTCAGCTCTCCGTAGCGCACCTACTCGTGACTGGAATTAGTTTTTTGGTAAGCATCTATTCAGATAAAGTCCCAAGTGCTATTTTACCACTTTTATATCTGGTAAGCTGGATCCTATTTTTGGTAAACCTGGTGCTTTCTGAAAAAAGGGCATAAGCTTTGTTCGTTTTACAGAAAGTCCCCAAAAATTTGTTACTCTTTTAAACTTTGCATCTTTAAAATTGTCTAAAAATTAGTTTGATCATTTCTTAGTACTTATCAGTCAAAATCTTAGTATTATGAGTAGGAACGTATTGGCATATTTAATAATCCTATTATTAGGTATCAGTTGCAGCAAAGACGAAACCGTAGTGGTGGAAACATCTCCTCCAACGAAGATGTATTTTCCGTCAACTACTTCCGAAGAGTGGGAGCAAACAAGCCTCTCAGCATTAAATTGGGAAACCAGCGCAGAAGACGATCTGTACAATTACTTGGAAGCAAATGGTACCCGAGCTTTTATGCTACTCAAAGATGGTAAAATTGTCATAGAAAAATACTGGGGAACAAGCATTCAAGGCAATGCCTCTTTTACACAAAACTCTAATTGGTATTGGGCTTCCGCCGGAAAAACTTTAACGGCTTTTCTTATCGGTATCGCACAAGAAAATACCTTGCTTAATATCAATCATACAACGACGGACTATCTTGGTGAAGGCTGGACAAGCTTAACCGCAGAAAAGGAAAATTTGATTCAAATAAAACATCAATTGACGATGACGACGGGGTTAGATTACGACGTCACTAATCTAGATTGTACCACACCAGATTGTTTGCAGTATAAAGCTGATGCAGGAAGTCAGTGGTTTTATCATAATGCGCCGTATACGCTTTTAGGGCAAATCGTGGAAACGGTCAGTGGACAAAGCTATAATCAATTTACCAACGAAAAACTAGGGGCAAAAATAGGGATGAACGGAACTTGGATCAAACTTGGCGACAATACCGTATACTGGAGTACCGCAAGAGATGCTGCCCGTTTTGGCTTACTTTTATTAAATAAAGGTACTTGGGAAGAAGAACAGATTCTGGCAGATCAAGCCTACCTTGAGGCAATGACTAGCCCTTCCCAAAACTTAAATCCTGCCTATGGTTATTGCACTTGGCTAAATGGACAAACTAGTATAGTTTATCCCGGTTTACCGAATAGTTTCAATACCCAACTTTCCAATCAGGCACCGGCAGATTTATACGCTGCGCTCGGAAAAAATGGTCAGGTTATTAACGTTGTTCCTAGCCAAGGCCTAGTCGTTGTTAGGATGGGAGAAGCGCCAGACAATGCTTTAGTGCCCGTAGTTTTTCATGATGCTATGTGGGAAAAAATTAATGCCATTATTGACTAGCTATGCTCCGCGACTCGCGTTGTTCGATTTCTCAATAAGTGATCTGCTAAAACCAATGCCGTCATCGCTTCCACAATCGGCACGGCTCTCGGCACCACGCAAGGATCGTGGCGACCTTTTCCGGTAACAACGACAGATTCTCCCGCTTCGTTAACCGAATCTTGTGCAGAGACAATGGTTGCAACGGGTTTGAAAGCTACTCTAAAATAAATATCCATTCCATTGCTAATCCCACCTTGAACCCCACCGGAGTAATTCGTTTTGGTGGCTATTTTTCCATCTTCTTGATAAAAAGCATCATTGTGCTCCGAACCTCGCATGGTAACACCATCAAAGCCAGAACCATATTCAAAAGCTTTGGCCGCGTTAATTCCCATCATTGCTTTCGCTAAATCTGCGTGCAACTTATCAAAAACAGGCTCTCCGAGCCCCGAAGGACAGCCCGTTACCACAGCATTTACCACACCACCAATCGTATCCCCATCTTTTCTTACCGACTTGATATACTCAATCATTTGATGCGCCATGTCTACATCGGGGCATCGCACCGGAGTTGTTTCCGTTAAACTAAAATCCAATACTTGGTAGTTTTTTTCTACTTTCAAATGACCGACTTGACTTACGTAGGCTTGAACGTCAATTCCTTTGGTTTTTAAAAATAATTTGGCAATCGCTCCCGCAGCTACCCGAGCAGCCGTTTCTCGAGCGGACGATCTTCCTCCACCACGATAGTCTCGTAAGCCATACTTTTCTTGATAGGTAAAATCTGCGTGAGAAGGTCTAAATTTCTGGGCAATATGACTGTAATCATTGGAACGAGCATCTTTATTATTGATAACCATCGCAATTGGTGTCCCCGTACTTTTTCCTTCAAATACTCCCGAGAGAATTTGCATCGTATCTCCTTCTTTCCGTTGTGTAACGATTTTGGATTGTCCCGGTTTTCTTCGATCTAATTCAGATTGAATGAAAGCTTCGTCAATGTCGATACCCGATGGACATCCGTCGAGAATAACGCCGATCGCTTTTCCGTGTGATTCTCCAAAAGTAGTAATGCGAAATATTTGTCCAAATGAATTTCCAGCCACAGTAATTATAGTTTAAGCTGCTTGGTTCCAACTAACTTACTATCCTCCCAAGAGAGACCGTAGTTTTAGATTGACCAAGCAATAATGAGAAGTTGTTATTTTTGAAAATAATAGGCGGATCGCGATGTAAGATTAGTAAAAATTTGCAAAAAGTGAAGTTAGCGTCGACTTCAACAGTTCTACCTCGGAGTAGTCAAAATTCAGTTTTTTTTCACTTGTTATATACCTCCTCAATTCCATAGACACCATCATTTACCCCATAAAGTCCCAACGGGACGAAACCTTCGTAAAAAAATACACTAAAACAATTAAAGCGCCGTAGGTGCGAAACAACAAATGCGCTGCATAAAAGTTAATGCGCCTTCTGACTTCGTATTTTCCTCGCTTATATTAAAATATATTGAGTTGCTACTTACTCCGTAAAAGTAACGAGTTTCCGCTGAAAAGCGCCCAAAAAAGTGATTTTTTTACATAAAAATTGAGATTTGCTTTTGGCAATTGAAACTAATTCCTAGTCTGAATTGTTTCTTTAATTGAAATTTGCCAATTTGCAGGAGTTTTACCGCACGAAGTTGTTGGCAATTACTATTAGTCAAAAACGATTTACTCCGCAACTTCATAGTTAGCCTAAATATCATGATGCAATTAGAGCCGAAGGATTTGTACGAAAAGCTAGAGTTTGACAAGGTATTGGAATTAGTTTCCAAAGAATCCCTTAGTGAAATGGCCCATTCCCGAATTCATAATTTACCGATTGAAACCGAGCGATCTTCTATTTACCGGAAACTGATCGAAACCCACGAATACAAAGTAACCCTCGAGGAAAAAGAAAATTTCCCGATCGGAATCTTCCAAGATCTAACCGATGATTTGAAGATGCTAGATATTATTGATTCGGTACTCTCCGTAGAGGGATTACAGCGGATTAATTTGGTTTTGCTTTCCTTCCGAAGAATTTTTAAGTTTTTTAAAGCTACTCGTATTGAAGCTTATCCTAATCTTTACAGCTTAATTCGTCCCATTGTTTTTGATGAAACGCTAAGTCAGCACATTGATCAAATCATTGATGAAGATGGAGAAATTAGAGCCAATGCATCTCCAGAATTAGCCAAAATTCGCAATAAAATATTTGGTAAACAGCGAGAACTAGAAAAAAGGTTCAAATCTTTAATTAGTCAGTATCGTAAAAGTGGCTGGCTGACGGATAACATTGAAAGTTTTAGAAACGGTAGGAGAGTACTTAGTGTACCTTCTGAACATAAACGTAAAATTAGAGGAATCATCCACGATGAATCTACCACGGGAAAAACGGCTTTTATCGAACCGGAACCGATTATTGAGATTAACAACGATATTTTTGACTTAGAAACAGAAGAAAGACGAGAGATTTATCGACTACTCAAAGAATTATCAACGGTACTCCGACCTTACAGCCCTTTACTCGCCACTTACCAAGAAGTACTCATCGACTACGATATCATTCAGGCGAAAGCCAATTTCGCTTATCGATTGAATGCCCAAATGCCCAAAATCAAAAATGGTCCTTTTTTGGGTTTGAAAAAAGCTTTCCACCCTTTGCTTTATTTGAAAAATAAAGAAATTAATAAAAAAACTGTTCCTTTCGATTTATTTCTATTAAATGATAATCGCATTCTGATGCTTAGTGGTCCGAATGCCGGAGGGAAATCTATCACGATGAAATCCTTGGGATTAATCCAATTGATGTTTCAGGCAGGTATGTTAATTCCCGCCGAAGAAGATTCTGAAATGGGTATTTTTAAATCTATTTTTGCGGATATTGGTGACCAACAATCCATTGAAGATGATTTGAGTACGTACAGTTCCCGCCTTAAAAATATGCAAGTCTTTTTGGCAAAAGCTACCTCGGATACGATGGTGCTCATTGATGAGTTTGGTTCGGGGACAGACCCAAAAATTGGTGGCGCCATCGCTGAAGCCATTCTTAAAGAACTCAATCACCGAAAAGTGCAAGGTTTGATTACTACGCATTATTCTAACCTGAAAATGTTTGCGTTTAAGACGCGAGGTATTGTAAATGGTTCGATGACTTTTGACAAAGATAGCCTTTCTCCGAGTTACGAATTGAAAGTTGGTCGTCCAGGAAGTTCTTACGCATACGAAATTGCAGAAAAGTCAGGTTTGCCCAAAAAAGTGCTGAGTTACGCCAAACACAAAACGGGTAAAAATGAAAAAGCGGTCGATGAATTACTCGTTGACCTGCAGCGGGAACGACAAGAACTATCCGAAGCGTTGGAGGATATGGAAAAGCGAGAAAAGAAATTGGAGCACCTGATCAAAACTTACGATCGGATGAATCGCGACTTCGAGTATAAGCGTAAAAAATTAAAATTAGAAGCAAAAGAACAGGCTTTACAAAGTATTGCCCAAGAAAATAAAGAATACGAGAATCTAATTCGCAAAATCAAGGAAGAAAAAAACCTCGAAAAAGCGAAAGCTGTAGCCAAGTCTGTCAAAGAGAAAAGAGCAAAACTTGGAAGCGATGTTCACTCTCTGCGTGAAGAAATTTATTATAAAGAAGATACTAAAACGGCCGTTGCCAAAGAAATTTGCGTCGGTGATTTTGTCCGCTTAAAAACGGGTGGCACCACCGGAACCGTTCAATCCATCAAGAAGAATAAAGTAATCGTCCTCATGGGAATTATGACCATGACCGCCGATTTACGCGACCTTCAACACGCCAATGAACCGCTCGATATCAAAACGGAAAAAGGCATCAAAACCAATATGATAACGAGTAACGCAACTTTTGAATCTAAAATTGACCTACGAGGCTTACGCAGAGAAGAAGCGCTTAAAATTCTGGAAACGTTTGTCGATAAAGCCTTGATGTCAAGTGTAACGACCTTGAGAATCATCCACGGTAAAGGAGATGGGATTCTTAGAAAAGGCGTGCGGTCTAAATTGAGAGAATACAAAGCAATTCGCGAGGTTCGACACCCAGAATCTAACGATGGGGGAGATGGAGTGACGATTGTAGAGTTTTAAAAATTAGTCGTCCTTACGTTGTAAAATAAAAATCGCCTAGTGAAACGAATGTTCCGCTAGGCGATTTTTTTGTAAAACTTTTATAAAAGGAATAGCTGATATAGATTAATCTACAACTACAATTTTATCAATGCTATCTCCTTGCACGATTTGATCAATGACGTCTAAACCATCATAAACGCGACCAAAACAAGTGTGATTGCGATCTAGGTGTGCCGTATTTTCTCGGCTGTGACAAACGAAAAACTGAGAACCACCAGTGTTTCTCCCAGCGTGTGCCATTGATAAAACACCTCGATCGTGAAATTGATTCTCGCCATCCAACTCACAATCAATTTTGTAACCTGGTCCGCCCGTTCCAGTTTTGTTTGGGCAACCGCCTTGGAGTACGAAGTTAGGAATTACGCGGTGAAAGTTTAAGCCATCATAAAATCCTTTCTTTGCAAGGTCCGTAAAGTTTTTTACAGTGTTTGGCGCATCTGCTTCGAAAAATTCTACTTTCATTACGCCTTTAGGAGTGTGTATTTCTGCCGTCATGGTAAATGTTTTTAAATTTGATTTTTGCTTAGCATGAAACTAAGCCATTGCTTTAAAAAAAGTGGTAAGTTCCTCTAAAATAGAACTTACCACTTTGGTAAATATATTAGAATTAGTTTAGAAACTTTTAGCTTAAGAAAGCCAAATACGTTCTAAAACATTTCAGTTTCTGCAAAGTGAAAAGCACCTTCTCTTTTTGCATTTCGATCAGAATCTGCACCGTGTACCGCATTCTCTCCGATACTCTTTGCATACTTCTTACGAATAGTTCCTTTGTCTGCTTCTTTAGGATTTGTTGCACCGATTAAGGTTCTGAAATCTTCAATTGCATTTTCTTTTTCTAAGATTGCTGCTACGATGGGTCCTGAGCTCATGAACTCAACCAACTCTCCGAAGAAAGGACGCTTCTTGTGTACTTTGTAAAAAGCTTCTGCTGTTTCTTTCGAAAGCTTCGTCTTTTTCATTGCTACAATTCTAAATCCTGCTTTGTTGATCATCGCTAAGATTGCACCGGTGTGACCTGCTGCTACTGCATCCGGCTTGATCATCGTAAATGTCTTTTTTCCTGCCATTTTATTTATTCCTAATTTTGTGAAAATTAATGTGTATTGAATCTTGTTTTGAAACAAGTATTTTGATAACTTCTTCTTTTTTATCAAAAACCATGCAAAAGTAAATAAACTAAATCAAAACTCTAAAACCTAATCCGAATTATTTTGGTTTAATGGCGAAAAAATGGCAATTTCGCACATTGGCTAGGCTTAATTTTTGATTGGTACCTTATAAATTAATTATTAGGTTAACTTAAAGACCAGATTTGAAGTTTATTAAATAAAAATAGCGCAGCTTACATGGGTTGAAAAACTTCATTTGAGAAGCCTGCAAAAGCGTTGAAATTGTTTTAAAACAACTTCTTAGAACAGTTTCAAATACACATTAACTAGTATGCAAAATCTTCCTGAACTTAAAAGTTATTTATCAGTTCCTAAAAATATCGTAATTACCTCTCACCGTAATCCGGATGGAGATGCGATCGGTTCGTCTTTAGGACTTTATCATTATTTAATGAAATTTGGTCACTCCGTCAGAGTGGTTTTTCCATCGGAATATCCTCACTTTTTGGCTTGGATGAAAAATGCCGATGAGATTTTAATCTATGATATTGATCCAGAACGCTCAGACGAGTATTTGAAAAAAGCAGATATCGTTTTTTGCTTAGACTATAATTCTCTAGATCGCGTAGATAAAATGGGGGAAACGATTGGGTCACTCAAAGAAGCTAAAATAGCAATGATTGATCACCATCTTTATCCAGATATTCAGGCAGATTATTCTATTTCGGAAACCACCGCTAGTTCTACGAGTGAATTGGTATTTGACTTTATCCAGATGTTGGGAGATTTAGCGCATTTAGATCCCATCATTGGAGAATGCCTTTTTACGGGAATTTTGACGGATACTGGCTCTTTTAAATATTCTACCTCCGCAAAATTGTTCAGAATTGTAGCCCACTTATTAGAAATTGGGGTGGATGATGACAAATTACAAGATTTGATTTTCAACAGCATGGACAAAAAAAGCCTGCGCTTGTTGGGACATTGCTTGTGGAACCGCATGGAAATTATCGAAGAATTCAAAACGGGAATTATCCACTTGACCAAAGAGGATTACGAAACCTTTGATATCCAACGTGGAGATACCGAAGGAATTGTCAATTTCTTACTAAAGTTGAAGAACGTTAAGTTTGCAGCTTTCGTTACGGAGCAACCGACCATCGTAAAAATATCCCTCCGCTCAAAAGGAGACTTTTCGGTACAAGAAATTGCCAAAAAGCATTTTAAAGGAGGTGGTCACAAAAATGCTTCCGGTGGAGCTTCTTTTACTGGCTTGAAATCTACCTTGCGCAAACTCAAAGAGATTTTACCTAATTATAAAGAACAATTGAATGCTTAAGGCTTGGTTAGATAATTGCATTGTTCTTCCTGGCAATAGTTTTTAGGGTAGCATTTTATTCCATCCTACAAGACTTCAATTTTTCACTTTTAAATATCGGAGTTGTTTTCATTGTTGTGAAAACAACTTCCCGTTCTTAAACCGTAATCCCATGCGTTATATTTTTAATTTAACTTTTACTGTTTTACTATTTTTATGCCTTTCAGCTTGCCAAGGAGACCAAAAAACGAAGGACAAGGTTTCTGATAATACAGATACTACTGAAAGAAGTATCAAAGGAAAAACACAAGTTGGTTACACTTATGAACACCTCGTCAGCAATGGTGGGGCAAAACCAAAGGAAGGCGACATGGTGAAATACCACCAGATTTTTCTGAAAAATGATTCCTTGATGTTGCAATCTTCTTATTACTTCGCTCGACCGTTCGAAGCGGTCTTACCGCCAAGAGACACTTTTGCCAAGCAAGGTATGCAACCTCCCGCTTTTTATGACGCTTTGTTTCTCATGTCTGCTGGAGACAGTTTGATTGTACATATGGATTTAGATACTTTTGCTCCTAATAAATTACCGCAAGGCTTTACCAATCAGGATAAAGTTTCCTACGTGCTCAAGCTCATTTCTTTTAAAAATGAGGAAGACGTTAAAAAAGAACAAGCAGTTTTATTGGCAGAAGCAGATAAGATTAAACAACGCACTTTGAAACTCATCGAGGATTATAAAAATAAAAAATTGAAGCGCCAACTTAAAACAACGAAGTCAGGGCTCAAATATATTATCCACGAAGCAGGCACGGGCGAGCATCCTAAGGAAGGAACGCCAGTTCACGTAAATTATACAGGCTTTTTGTTGGATGGAACCAATTTCGATAATTCTTATAGTCGTATGAAGCCTTACAATTTTCGGGTTGGAAAAGGAAGTGTAATTCAAGGATGGGACGAAGGTATTCCTTTGCTGAAACCTGGTGGTTCCGCTACTTTATTTGTTCCTGCGGCACTGGGTTACGGCGCTACGAAGAAAAATGATATTCCAGCTAATTCAGAGCTTGTCTTTCACGTAAAGTTGGAAAAAATTGGGTATTAAAATGTAGCCTTTCCGAGCGATGATAAAGCAGAAGATAAAGCATGAAAAATTTAGATCAAAAAATAGAAGCAATCTACGCGCAAAAGCGGCTTAAAGAAAAAGTCGCCTTACACCTCAAAGCGGTCGTAGAAAAACTAAGCTATCGAGAAAATGAGCGATCGATCATCGAACAAAAGTTGAATGAATCGGAACAGCAAATTGCACAAATGGAACAACTTTCCTTTGTCAACTTATTTTTAAAAGCACTCGGTAATAAAAAGCAACAACTTGAACGAGAACGCCAGAATTACTTGATGAACTTCCTCAAGCTCAAAACTTGTAAAGAACGCATCCAAGCCAAAACTTTTGAAATTAAAGTCCTGCAAGAAAAGCTGAGCACGCTAAAAAATGTCGATCAAGAACTCTCCGAATTATTGAAGTATAAGAAAAGTTTCATCAAATACAAAAACAAGACTGTTGCCAAAGAAATCATCAATATAGAAAGCCGCATTCGGACTTTTCAATACGAGCAACGGGAGATTGATGAGGCTTTAACGTGTGGGAAATTGGCAGTCAAAGAAATCAAAAAACTCTTACGGGCACTCCGAAAAATTGAATCTTGGCAGGTAATCATTGATTCGAAAGCACAAATGTATTCTTCCTACAAAGGGAAAATGTTTTCCAAAAATTTACTCAAAGAAACTAAAGTCGTTAATCTTGCTTTAGAACGTTACATCGACGAATTAATGGACGTAAGTCACCAATACGAACTGGATTATGACCTATTCATCAAACGCATTGAAGACTTCTTAGAAAATTTTTACGATGGATTGATCTCCGATTGGATGTTTCACAAAGAAATGACCATTACGGTCAACATCGTTTTAGAAACGATCGATAAAATCAAGCGCATCCAAGCAATGTTGGTCCACGACGCCAAACGAAGCAAAGCCACCGAAAAAGAAGAAAAAATGAACTTGACACAACTCTTACTCAATACCAAATTGGACTAGTTTGGATTCTCTTTTTCAATTTTCCTTGCTTATCTTGAAGTTTAAATTACTTCATCTGATAAATCCTTTCCATGCGGTATGCAAATCTTTTCCGTTGCTTTTCTTTCCACATTAAATACCTCGCATTTTTGATACTGTTGCTTTCGCAAAATACCATCATCAAAGCGCAAGGAGAGACCAACAATTGGTACTTCGGAACCAATGCTGGCTTAGATTTTAATACCAATCCTCCTACGGTATTAACGAATGGTGCACTGATCGCCCCCGAAGGCGTAGCTTCCATCTCTAATCAAAACGGACAACTCTTGTTCTATACCGATGGAGAAGTCATCTACAATGCTGATCATGAAATAATGACCAACGGCGCAGGACTCGCAGGAGAAAATACAGCGACCCAATCCGCTTTAATTATTCCAAAACCACTCAGTGATCATTTATACTACGTATTTACCTTGGGCGCAAATGGTGGTTTTGGTACGACTACGGATGGCTTAAGTTATTCGGTAGTCGATATGAATTTTTCTAATGGAAAAGGAGCCGTGACGGAGAAAAATATTTCAATGCTTAGCAACGCTACCGAAAAACAACGGGCCATTCCTCACGCCAACGGTAGGGACTTTTGGTTGGTAACGCATGCCTATGATTCAAATGCTTTTAATACTTTTTTAGTGAGTTGTCAAGGCGTCCAATTGGAACCTGTAGTGAGTAGAGTGGGGCGTCTTCACCGAGAATCCAATTCGGGTTGTTGCCAGGGTTTTGCAGCGGAAGGCGCAATGGCTATTTCGAAAAATCACCGTCGTTTAGCCGTAACTTGGAACGAAATAACTTCCTTCTCCTTGGGTGGTCCTACGGTGAGTAAATGGCAAGCAGAGTTATTTGACTTTAACCCCAATACGGGAAAACTTTCGAACCCTTTGACGTTATCAAATCAAAACGGAATAGATCAATTTCTTGCCTACGGGATTTGCTTTTCGCCAGATCAAAAAAGATTGTATTTGTCGGTACAAGAAGCTGCCAAAATCCCTAAATTATTGCAATTCGATTTAACGAAAGACGAAATCTTCGCTACACGGATGGAAATTGCACGCAACCTCGACGAGCAACAATATGGCGCATTAGAGATTGGACCAGATGGTAAAATATACGTCGCGCGCAATCAATTGAGTTATTTGTCTGTAATCAACAATCCTAACCAGTTAGGCGATGCCGTAAGTTACGAAGAAGAAGGTGTCGATCTCGGAATAGGTCGCAGTCGCTTAGGCTTACCTAATATTTTATACGATTATCGGAGTACGGCTTTTTATGATTTCTTTCCTAGGGATACAACCATTTGCTTTGAAGAACAGCTTTTCCTCTCGCTCGATACTTTAAATGCTACGAGTTACCTCTGGGACGATGGTAATACGTTTTCAGAGCAACGCATCGAAGTAGAAGGGCTACACTGGCTGGAAATTGAAACGGAAAGCTGTGGCAACGGAAGAGATAGCATTAATTTATCTTTACAAGATTGCACTTGCCGAGTCGTTTTCCCCAATGCTTTTTCACCAAATGATGATGGTGCTAATGATTTTTTTGCCCCCGTTTTAGCAACTTGTGAATATGATATTTATCAATTGAATATCTATAGTCGCAATGGAGACCTCGTTTTTTCAACGGAGGATAAAATGGCGAGTTGGGACGGCAATCTGAAAGGAAAAAGAATGCCTTCTGCTACTTATGTCTATTATTTATTATACAAAAATCCAAAAGAAAAAGGATTGCAAAGACTCACGGGAAGCATCACTTTATTACGCTAGTACAGGTGCTAAGAATTGGGAATCGGTTCCACTTTAGCATCTTTCGAAGGGGTAAGATGCAAGTCTGAACTACTATGCATGACCAAACAAACCGTAACGCCTGCAATGATTGGTGCGACGATCGCGCCAAAGAAAGGTATCAATAATAAGAGGTTCAGTACCAGTCCTGCACCCACCGCTACGCCAATGAATTGGTTCGCATAGCGCAAACTTTCTTTGATGCTCAGACCGTATTGTTCCAAGTAATTATCCATTACCAAGAAACCCAAGAAATAACACTGCAGGCCAAAGATGACAATTGGTTCAAAGAAATCAAACGTACCAAAAATGCCAAAAAATATCTTAATTCCAAGGGTAAGAATCATTTCTATAATATAAGTCCGAAAGACAACTTTAATCATTCGAATCTGTGCCGCAATAAAGGTTTTGAGACTAAGATCTCCCTTGGTCTTCGTTAACAATTCAATGCATCGACGACAAATATGAAAAATGACCACCTCCAATAAGATCAACATCAGGTATTTAATACTACCGTGGAATAAAAAATCGTAGCTATCCACCGCAACGTGTCCAATCATATTGCCCATCTCTACTAAAGGATTAGCCGTTTCTGTAAGCCCCATCGACGTAATCGAATCCATGAAAGTTTTGATGAACTTAAAACCCAACAAGATACCAATTGCCATCAAAAACTTAGACAGCCAGCCATATTGTAAAAGACCTTCCCACAAGCGATGCTTACGAATGTATTTGATCGCTTCGTTGTGGGCAAAAAGAGTGCTAATGAATTGCTGTAAATAAATACCAAGTAAGTCTATTCTCATGTCTGATCGTGAGTCTGTTGGTTTTTTGTTAATGAAGTTGTCCTATTACTGATAAAAATACAAACAAATATGATAAAAAAGCTTAGGCATTTGCCAATTTCATTGACTAGTACCAGAAAATCTTAGACTAAATCTTTACCTATTAGCAAAAAATAGATTAAAGGGTTTTATTTGACGCAATCCTCATCGGTTTAGCCCAAACCCCAATTTCCAATCTATTTGTCCTAGCTAAAACAATTCCCCAATTATTATCGAGGAAATCATCGTCCAGAACTTAATTTGCGTTAAACTAAACTGTATATTAGCGCCGAAATTTTACGTAGCGTTCGTTCCTCGAACAGCTTC
Organism: Saprospiraceae bacterium; assembly: GCA_045110315.1. Taxonomy (GTDB): domain Bacteria; phylum Bacteroidota; class Bacteroidia; order Chitinophagales; family Saprospiraceae; genus CALFBG01. The sequence continues at coordinate 12,349 of JBGCFY010000199.1, read as the reverse complement.
AATCACTATTTACGTTTAAAATAACTATTATGGAAATCAAGGGTGCAAAAATATTATTGTCGGGTGGCAGCTTGGGTATTGGAAAAGCTACGGCTAAGGCATTAGTAGACAAAGGCGCAACGGTCGTCATCACGGGAAGAAATAAGGAAAGAATTGAAAAAGCTGCAGCAGAAATTGGTGCAATTCCTTGCGTATTCGATATTTCAAAATTGGAGGAGATTCCTGCGGGTGCTGCCGCTTGTTTGGAATTATTAGGTGGAGAGATTGATGTCTTAATCAATAATGCAGGAATTGGAGAATTTCCATTATTAGAAGATGTAGAGCAGGCACATTTTGAGAAGGTGTTCAACACTAATGTTTTTGGTTTGGCCTTATTGACACAAGAGATCATTCGTCCCATGAAAGCAAAAAAAGCAGGTACGATTATCAACTTGGGTTCTACGGCGAGTCTCAAAGGTTTTGCCCGAGGCACCGTTTATGCGGCTTCAAAATTTGCCGTCAGAGCAATGACGCAAACTTGGCAGGCGGAACTTCGAAAAGAAAATATCCGCGTTTGTTTAGTTAATCCGAGTGAAGTAACCACCGCCTTCAATAACAAAGAACGCGAAGAAAAAGCAAGCGTTGACAACAAACTCGATCCAGATGATATCGCACACACGATGATTGCCGTGATCGAAATGAAAAATAAAGGATTCATTCCAGAGGTAACCGTTTGGGCAACGAATCCATTTTAAGTGCTCAGGTAGGCACCATTTCTGCAATATTCAAAGTATACTCGTATACCTTATTCCACCAATGGAATTTATAAACTTTCACTTAACTACAATCGCTATGCTTAGTATTTTGTTCCTTGCAGTCCTCGTTGTCTTACTTGTTGCCTTTATTGCGATCGTTGCAAAAAAAAGAAATCCAAAAAAGGATACTGTTTTAGATGACGACGAATATTAAGGGAAACACTTAGCTAAGATACAACTCATTGATTAACCAAGGAAAGAGATGTCAATCATTTACGGCTTAGATTTATTTGGAACACTCGTTTTTGCCATTAGCGGCGTATTAACGGCAGTGGACAAAAAATTTGATATCGTTGGCGCAACGATTATTGGAATGGTGACGGCCATTGGTGGCGGCACCTTAAGAGACATTTTGATTGGCGAAACGCCAGTAGGGTGGATGAAAGATATTAACTACGTGATTGTTATTTTTCTGAGTCTGATTCTGTGTTACTTTTTTAAAAATGCAATCCTGAAACTCCGAAAAAGCGCTTTTGTCTTCGACACTGTTGGGATTGGCTTGTTTACCATTTTAGGCTTAGAGAAAACTCTTGGGTTAGGCTTGTCTCCCGTCATTGCAATTATGATGGGAATTGTATCGGCGGTATTTGGCGGAGTGATTCGAGATGTTTTATCCAACGAAGTCCCTTTGATTTTCCGGAAAGAAATCTACGCTTCCGCTTGTTTGATCGGTGCTATCGTTTATCTAGGAATGGAATATTTTCTTCCGCATTCAGTTTTTAATCAATTGGTGTCCATCGGAGTTGTAATCGTTATTCGTTACCTTTCAGTGGTTCGCAATTGGGCATTACCTTTTAATCCTTTGCAATACTAAAGCCTTTGTAAATAAAGATTACCTTATTATTTTACTGGGTTTAAAATCTACAACTATGAAGTTTGTTGGTACAACAGAAGAATTTCTGCACTTAGAAATCATCGAAAAACACAACTGTAAGATTCTCAAGGAAAAGCATGAGAGTAGTTTGTCTATTTTATGGTTTGAAGGAGATGAAAACGAGTTAGTGATTGACGGAGAGCCTCGTAGTTTCCAAAAAAATGAAATTCTTTTTTTGACAGAATTTCACCAAACGCAGGTAAAAAAAGTTGGTCGAATTCGGATGATTCGTTTCAATCGTCCTTTTTATTGTGTTTTAAAGCACGATGCAGAAGTAAGTTGTAGAGGCGTACTTTTCTTTGGGGCTTCTCGTCTCCCAATTATTCATATCCCACCAAAAGAATTAGAAAAATTTGAAACGCTCTGGAAAATGTTTACCATCGAAATGCAATCGCACGATAGCTTGCAGATTGATATGTTGCAAATGATGCTGAAGCGGTACCTGATTCTTTGCACTAGGATTTTCAAACTGCAAAGAGAATTTCCAAAGGAAGAAGAACAGGTTGATCTTATTCGGGAATTTAATTTTTTGGTAGAACAACATTTTAAAACGAAGCACAGCGTAGCAGAATACGCTGCGATGTTGCATAAATCTCCTAAAACGATTTCTAACCTGTTTTCAAAAATGGGTTCCAAAACGCCCTTGCAATATATTCAAGAAAGGAAACTATTAGAAGCGCGGCGCTTGCTTCGTTATAGTGATCTTCCCATCAAAGAGATTGGCTACGAAATTGGATACAACGATATTCAAAGTTTCAGTCGCTTTTTTAAAAAACAAACGGGGCATTCTCCTTCGGAGTATAAGGAAGCTGGTTAGCACAACGAACTGCGATAGAAATACGTTCTGGTTAAAAAAAATGAATCCGCTTAGACTTAAGCGGATTTTTTTATTGAAGTTGTTTTAAAATGTGTATTGATCTACCAATTTTAAATAATTTCATTCCTAATCCTTTGAAAAACTTCCAATTCTTAAAAATCAATTTCATGAAAAACTATAATTATTTCCATAAAACTATAATTCGGGAAGAATCGCCAACGGCTTGGGAAATGCAGTCTACAAAAGAGGGTATTTTTTGCTGCATCTTTGTATTGTCAATAAAACGGAGATCGAAGAAATCTTAAAAATGAAATAGAAAACGATGCTTTGTTTAAATAACTTTAATTTTTAAAAAATAAAACAATACAATAATGGAAAAATTCACCGTCCCTACAAAAGCAACAGTTAGCAGTAACAACCAAGCAATTTTTGAAAAACTAGAAAAAGGTTTAGGCTTTGTACCAAACTTATACGCTTACTTCGCAAAGAATGAAACCGCTTTAGGTGATTATTTAAATTTACAAAATCGAAAGTCAACGCTCAAAGCGAAAGAACGAGAAGTAATTAATTTGGTCACTAGCCAAATCAATGGTTGCCGATATTGCCAATCTGCACATACCGTTTTGGGGAAAATGAATGGCTTTACGGAAGATCAAATTTTAGAATTGCGTGGCGGAACTGCCAACTTCGATTCTAAGTTGAATGCCTTAGTTCAGTTTACAAAATCCGTCGTCGAAAACAAAGGAAAAGCTAGCGAAACAAGCAAAGACAATTTCTTTGCCGCAGGATACAACGAAGCAAATTTGGTAGATGTCGTGATGGTGGTGGGGGATAAAATTATCAGTAACTACATTCACAACTTAGCAGACTTTGCCATTGATTTTCCAGTTGCCCCCAAACTCACAGCGGCGAGTGTATAAATAATACTTTAATTTTTTCATGAGATTAATGCTATAAGTAAAGCCTAGTCCGACGGACTAGGCTTTATACTTTAAAATTTAAACTTCTAGGCAATAATTAGTATTAAGTGTTTTTTAAATTCCGTGGATTTTTAACTTTATATATGCTTTCAAGGTTTTTGGAGCGTGACCTTTAGCTCTTGCACGCTCAACAAAACTTTTAGATACACCGTGGATTTTTCCAGCTTTTAGATTTTTGAATTCCAATCCAGTCACGCCTAAGGCTTCTAATTCTTTTCGATAATCGCCCGTCACGCCATGGATTTTTCCACTAATCAAATCACTGGCTTCCAACTGCCCAAAACCACTATTCTTCATTTTTTCAATGTAGCTTGGACTAACATTATGAATTGCAAACGAAGTCAATTCTTTCGCCGTTAATTCTCCGTAGCCTAATGCTTTATAAGCTTTTACATCAGCACCATTGACGCCATGAATCGCAAAACTAGTAACTTCTTTACTCGTCAAATTTCCGTAACCCATTGCTTTATAAATTTCGATGTCATCAATGGAAACATTGTGAATCGCCATGGAGGTCAACTCTTTTAAACTTAAATTTGGGAAACCGTAACTGGCTAACGCACTTGCATATTCTGGCGTAACATTATGAATTTTTGCGGCAACCAATTTTTTAAAGCTTAGCTCCGTTGGTGCTAATTTTCCAATTTGGATAGCGTACTTTTCTGTTACATTGTGGATCGCTAATTTGACTAAATCTTTTAAATTTCGCTCTTTCTTCAGCATATCAAAAATTCGATTGCTCCCTTCGATTTGAGCATAGTCAATACCATGATGGCTCATTCGAACCAATTCTTTCAAATTAAAAGTATAACGATCTTGCTTTAAACGTTGAACAAATTTTTGGTCAATATTTCCAAAGAACAAAGATAATCCTTGTTGATCATTTGGTTTTCCTAATCCTTCTTTTTGCAAATAATTTACAAAGTCAGCATTGATCTTAAAAGAAAAAGTTCCTTCTCCCATTGCATTCATTTTGGCAAACCCACCTTGCAGAACTAAGGTTCCTGCACCGCGTGTAAGATTGAAAGTTCCCGTTTCTCCAATCGGTAATCGATCAAATTCAGATTTTTGAAAACAATCCGAAACTTGCCAAACACCGGAACCTTCTTTATCCTGATTGGCAAAATTAAAGCAAACTTCCTCCAATTCAATCTTTGCCGCCCAATGACCAGATTTAATTTTAGCATTTCCATTGGAGGAATGACTACTTCTTTTTTTAGACTTCTCTTTTTCTTTGCGCTTTTCTTTCATTTTCTCTTTCTCCATTTTACGCATTTCCTTCATTTTCTCTTTTTCCATTTTGCGCATTTCTTTCATTTTTTCCTTTTCGACTTTGCGCATTTCTTTTTGACTTTCTCTCTCTATTTCTCTCTCCATTTTTCTTTTTGCTTCCCGCTCTATTTCTTTTTCAGTCTGACTAGGAACTGTGTCTTGTAGGCTTGGAGCAAGTAACACGGTAGAAGCTTGCACTTTATTGGTTAAATTAATCGTCGTTGGAGTTTCCAAATTAACAGCATTCATACTGGCAACGGAAAACGCAAGGAGCGGAAGCAAGAGTAAATATTTCCAGCTAGACTGGGCGGAAGATTTTTTAGCATTCATCATTTTTATTCTTTTTTGTAAGAAGGATTGGTTATAATTAGTAGTTAAATTCAAAGCGTATTCTGGAACAGAAACTTTCAGTAAACTAAATTGGTAAGCTTCTTTTTCTGTTCCTTTTTGCAGCATTTCTTTATCGGTTAGATACTCTAAGTTATTAGCAATGGCTTTACGGTACAACCAGACAAACGGATTAAACCAAAAGACAATTAGCACAAATTCGGCAACCATCTTATCAATGAAATGAGATTGCGATACGTGAATTTTTTCGTGATCAATAATTTGCTGGTAAGTATCAAAATCGTATAAACTCGGATTAATGAAAATCCAATGTAGAAAAGAATAGGGTGGGTTATCATTCGTCAATTCATAGATGCGATACGATCCATCTTGAATATAGGCGAGGTTCTTTTTCTTAACAAAAAGAATAACCAACTGGATTAAAAACGTAAGTACAAAAACAATCACGCCCGCGAGGTAAACCATCCAAAGTATTTTAGCGATATCCCACCGCTGCCAAAAGCTTATCCTCATCGGTGCCGTTGTAGTGCTATTCGCCGCAGGAACATCTATTGCCGTAGAAACTTCCTTACTCGACGATAAATCATAACTGGCTATTTCTTCCGTTTCGGTAAAGCGCGTAGTCTCTTCCTTAGCAAAGTTTTGTCGCAACGATAAGCTTGGTGGAATGGATATTAAGGGCAATCCCAGCGAAATAATCAAAACGCCAAGTAAGAAAAAACGATTGAGTTTGAAGAAGGTTTCCTTCCGCAGTAATATCCAGTAAAAGACGTAGCATCCGATTAAAAGGATAGAGGCATGAAGCAGATATTCCATCATGATTTATCTTTTTTGATTTCTTTAAGAATTTTGTTCAGTTCTTCTGGACTAATTTTTTCTTTCTTAGCAAAAGAAGTCACCATCTCTGGAATTGAATTATTAAAAAAACGTTTGACAAAATCCTCCACGGCAACGGCTTGGTAAGCCTCTTTGCTAATCAAAGCATAATACTGATGCGTATTCCCAAAAGCTTTATGCGCTAAGAATGATTTCGTTTCCAAAATCCGAATCAAAGTAGATACCGTATTGTAATGGGGCTTGGGCTCGGGAAAGTCTTCAATGACTTCCTTGACAAAAGAAGGACCTCGTTGCCAAAATATTTGCATGATCTCTTCTTCTCGACTAGTTAATTTTTGCATAGTTAATTTATTTATAAAACAAACATACAACTAAAACTTTAGTTTGTCAACTAAAAATACAGTTTACTAACTAAATAATTAGTTTCACCTTTTAAAAAAAATACTTTTTTTGAAAATAACTTCTATTTCTAAACAGCTCTCTTTTCAGATATTTAGCTTATTTTTAAGGGAATTTCTAAAAATACTTGATGATGAAAATGAATGACTCCACACTCAAAGTTGGTCTGGCCCAAATAGCACCAGTCTGGCTCAATAAGCTTCAAACCATTGCCAAAATCAAAAACTACCTTGAGGATGCTGCTGCACAAGATTGTGAATTGGTCATCTTTGGAGAATCGCTATTACCCGGCTATCCTTTTTGGCTCTCTTTAATTGATGGCGCTAAATTTAACGATCCCGTCCAGAAAGAAATTCACGCGCATTACCTTCGCAATGCTGTGGAAATTGAAAAAGGGGATTTGGCAGATTTTTGTGCCTTAGCCAAAAAACATCAACTTGCTATTTACCTCGGCATCATTGAACGAGCGGAAAATCGGGGAGGACATAGTTTATATTGTTCGCTAGTCTACATTGATGCGATAGGAATCATTCAATCTGTACATCGCAAACTGCAACCTACTTACGAAGAACGTTTGACTTGGGCTCCCGGAGATGGTCATGGATTGAGCGTGCATCCACTAAAAAACTTTCGGCTGGGTGGTTTGAATTGTTGGGAAAATTGGATGCCTTTATCTCGTACAGCACTTTACGCACAAGGGGAGAACTTACACGTTGCCGTTTGGCCAGGTATGGTACGCAACACCATTGACCTTACTCGCTTTATCGCCGTGGAATCTCGGTCGTTTGTCATTTCCGTTTCGGGATTGATGCGCCCGTCAGATTTCCCCAAGGATACGCCACACCTTTCTAAAATCCTAGCCAAAGCGCCCGAATATTTAGCCAATGGAGGTTCTTGCATTGCAGGACCAGACGGCAATTGGATCATCGAACCCGTCGCTGAAAAAGAAATTCTATTAACTGCAACACTTGACCTCAATCGCGTTTGGGAAGAGCGCCAAAACTTTGATCCAGCCGGACATTATTCTAGACCAGACGTTACTAAATTAATCTTAAATAAGGAGCGACAATCTATTTTGAAAATTGAAAATAATGATTAGCACCAAGGATTTAAGGAAGTCCGTTAGATTAGATTTTTTTTGCTCAATCTTACTCTTACTATCCGCTTGTACACCAATTTCCACCAAAGAGCAACCAGTGGATGCATCACTCCGCCTACATGACATCTGGGTATTGGAATCTATCCACGGACAAACTATTAATCCTCAGCAATTGTATGATAATAATCAACCCTTGCCACGCTTAGAGCCGCGTGTGCGAGCAAAAACTTTTTATGGAACGGATGGCTGTAATGATATTTTTGGTAAAATGCGAATCAGGGAAAACCAACTCCGTTTTACCGATCTTACGGGCACTGAAAAAGCTTGTCTCAATAGTAAACTTCCACAAGCATTTACAACAGCACTCCAAAAAGTAGCGCAATATCGAATTGCAAAATTAAAGCTATATTTATTAAATGCCGAGGGAGATACTGTAATGCGTTTAAAAAAAGTAGATTAGCCTTGATCCGCAAAATACATTGACTAACTACTGACAAAACCCTAAAATCTCACCGAACATTAGAGAACAGTCTTTAGTTAAGTTTCAACTTCAACAACTTCTGCGTAAACTGGGTGCTGCTCGTTTGAACCTGTAAAAAGTAAATGCCATTTGCCAAACGAGCGGGGAGTGGTAACACAATAGTAGAACTAGTCACATTAATAGTTTTTTGATAAACCGATTGGCCTGCGGTATTCCGCAAATGGATTTGTATCGTTCCAAAAATAGTTGCTGGAATTTCTACATTCAAATAATCCAAAAATGGATTCGGAAAAACCTTGACTGCTTGTTCCGGCAAATCTGCCGTGCTGGTAGAAAAACATTCCGTTAATAAACTCTTGGTTGCAGACACGTTACTCAAACCGGAAGTACATATTCCACCTACCCTAAAGTCATAACCGGTACATTGGGAAAGATCATTCAAGCGAAACTTATGCGCGGTAGTATAAATACTTTTCCAAAGTAAAGTGCTACTTTCTCGGTACATCAGTCGATAGGATACAATATTCATATTCGTATTTTCCCAAGACAGCTCGACAAAATCTTCTCCAACGTAGTTGGCATTCAAATCAATCGGGGCAGCACAAATATTATTTTGTTGATGATAAATATTAATACAGTAATCTTCTATTTCACCACTAAAGTCACTCTCACAGGCTGCGTTTGGAGCAGCGTTATATTTCATTGCAACTCGCATCCGAGTAGATCCTTCTAAAGCAGTACTGGGTACGGTGAAATTGCCAATTACCGGAAAGGTATTCAAAGCAATTCCCTGATCAAAAATTAATTCGTCGGCATCTTTGAAATCTCCGTCTTGGTTTAAGTCGATCCAAATCATGAAATATTCTGCATCAGTGCTATTCGGATTGGAAAACCCCGGTTGCAGTTCGAAATCGTAGGCAACTTCCGTATTAAAGTTATAAATGAAACTAGAAAAATTTCCATAACCAGCATTCCCACCAGAACTATTAAGAATCCCATTGATTCGGATACTTTCAATCCACTCAAAGTTTGCATTGGTATTTTCTACCTCACAATAGTTGTAATCCAAACAAGCACCACAACCTTTCGTTTTAAAGCTGCTGGCAGGAGAGTAAGCACTTTCGACCAAACCGCAAATAGAATGCACTTGATACTCGTAGTTCGTACAAGGAGCAAGGTCTTCTAAAGTATAATAATAGTTAGTTGTGGTTACATAATCCCACGAACCTCCTCCAAAACTACGGTAGCGAATACCAAAACTATCCACCTCGATATTACAAGCCCAAGACAAGAAAGATTTTGTTTCGGAGTGTGCACAATTCAAAAAATAAGGAGCGATACAGCCCGTAGGGGAAAGAATATCTACACAATAATCTTCGACTTCACCACCTTCATTACTCGTTTCGCAAGGATCGGAAACAATCCCCGTTCTAGCAGCTACTCTCATTCTGGTACTCCCAATGGTTGCACTTGAAGGAATGTAAATAGAACTATTGATATTCATCGTTGGATTGTTAGTTTGCAACACCTTTTCATGCTCATCATTAAAATCGCCATCCTGATTAAAATCAATCCAAACACTAAAATAGGATAGCGCTTCAAAAAATTGGTAATTAGTTTTGATATCAATAATTTGATAATCTCCCAGCACAAGGTTTGTAGCATAACCTGTAAAGTCACTATACAAGCCATTTTCAACGCCCGATTCATTTGAAAGCTGATTGATTTGTACTTTACTGATCCAAGTATTTCCATCGTTGATGCCTCCTACTTCGCAATAATCTAAAGCTACACAATTGGGACAACCCAAGGTTTTAAAACTTAAAGCTGCTGTAAAACCAGTTGGCATTCCATTGGAACAAATTCCTTGTACACTAACTTCGTATGCAGTGCAAGGTGCTAAATTGATTAACAAGTTGTAATTGGTCGTACTTGGAATAGTTGTCCAATTCATCGAATCTTGTACCCGATACCGAAGCTCGTAACTACTCGCGTCGAATAAACTCTTCCAATTGAAAACGGCAGAATTCTGAGTCAAATTTCCCAACATAAATCCAACTGGCGGTAAACAACATCCTTCTGTTTGAAAAGCTACACTTTCAGAATAAACACTTTCTCCATTGGCACAAACTGCTTTTACTTGTATTTCATAGTCTGTGCAACTATTGAGATTTGAAATTACCTGCGGAGCAGCTAGATTAACTAGCTCCGTCCAGTCGTTTGTTCCCACCATTCGATAACGAATATTAGAACTACTAACGATATTGAAAACGGACCAATTCAATTGGATTGATTCATCCGTAATATTGGCGACTTCAATGGCATAAGGATACGAGCAATCTCCAAAATCGCAGTGATCCATCACCAAATCAAGGCTCTGCTTTAAGTTTAAGCTGCCTTCCGTTTGTGTAATTCCTACTAAGCTAGGATTGGGACTAGTTCCATTTAAAATAGATTCTTTGACAATCGAGGCGGCAAAGGAAGGATCAATCTTGGATAAACCTGCCAAACTAGGGCAAGGCGCAGCATAAAGTAAAGCAATCGCTCCAGCTACTTGTGGCGTAGCCGCAGAAGTTCCATAAAAAGTGCCGTAACTATTATTAATAGTCGTCGTAAAAACTTGTTCTCCAAATGCGCCCAAATCTACATTTTCCGCACCGTAGCCTGCCGCAGTGACTTTATTTCCATTATTATCTAAGTTCGTCACACTAATCAAGTATTCACTATTACAAGAAGTAGGAAGGTCACCTACAATGTCAATATCATAATTTCCATTAACCGTAGCGCCTGCGCTCAAAATTCCTGCCTGTCCTAAGGTATCATAAAAAGAACACCAGAGTGGTGCTTCCGAAGCTTGACCAAACGCTGTTCCCCAAGAAGAATTCGTTGCAACCACCAAAGCGCCTTCCGATCCACCAGATTCGTTGAATTTTTTCCTTAATTGATGTGGATAAGCATAAGCTTCCAGTACTTCCGCTTCGTTGGCAAAACCGACCACAACCATTAGCTTGACGTTCCAATTGACGCCACTTACCCCAATTTGATTATTAGCTTTAGCACCAATGATTCCCATAATTGGCGTACCGTGAACACCATTATCTTCCACGGTTTGAATCATATCGTTTTGCTCATGGACATTCCACCCTCGGTAGTCATCTACATAGCCATTATTATCATCATCAATCCCATTATTAGGAATCTCTTGTTGATTTCGCCAAAGGTTATCCCCAAAGTCTGTGTGGTTAAGATCTGTTCCATCGTCAATGATACAAACTACGATCGTATCACCATCGAAATTTGTTCCGCCCGTCGTGATGTCCCACGCAGCGGGAGCATCCATATCTGCATCAGGGTTAGCTGTATTGAGATATTGCCATTGGTTAAAAAAAAGTGGATCGTTCGGCGCGATTCTTTCCCGGACTAGATGATTAAATTGAGCAACCTGGATGCGAGGATCTTCTTGAATTGCTCGCAGCAATACCTGCTCATCAACTTGATCAAAGTTAAAGCGTAGCCGATAAATGGAAATGGGACTATTTAATTTTTTGAAAAGTCGTAAATGGGAAGCTTTTCCTTGAGTATACTGATAATCCTCCAGAAAAGAATCAAGCTTCACAGCTGGTCTCAAGGTAACGAGGAGTTCTCCTTGTAGGTGATGTAATTGCTGCCCCGTAAGCGTATGACAGGTAAAAAGAACAAAAAATAGAAGCAGCTTTGGTATTAATCTATTGTTTTCTAATAGCATAAAAAAGGGTAATACGAATGAATTACAAGTCTTAGCTATGATTCCTTTTTTTAGCGATGTAATCGCTGAAAAGAAAGAAGGCTACAAAATAAAGTGTTTTTTATTTTACAAGGAACTTAACTGATTAATCAGTTTTCGTTGTTACTATTGTTACTAGTTTGAAGAAAGTAATTTTAAAACAACCTCATTAGGTACACCTCAAAGATAAGTACAATTTTCGTGCAGTATTAGCGCAGTCGAGACATATCTAGATCAATTTGCTATAAAAACCTATTTTTCTATGATTTATTGCAAAATAAACTAGGCTTTTAGCCAAATGGATACCATCAGACATAGAAGTCGAATAAAATTAGAAAATTAGGAGGTTTTTTAGCGCTACTAATTTATTTAGAATAAAGTCTAATCTTAAAATTTTTCACTACATTTGCCAAATGACAACAGAACAATTTAAAGAACTAAAAGACCGTATGGATTTGTTAAGGAGGTATCTTTGACGTAGATCGACGGTTAATAGAAATAGAAGAATTACAAGAAAAATCACTCGATCCTGAGTTTTGGAATGATTCCAAAGCAGCAGAAGCGGTGATGAAAGAGATTAAGTCTCACAAGCATTGGGTTAGTGGTTTTCAAGCGACCAATGCTTCTTACGAAGAATTAGAAATTCTCTACGAATTCTATCGAGAAGGAGAAGTCGAAGAAACAG
>JBGCFY010000198.1:0-9062 GCA_045110315.1 Saprospiraceae bacterium | reverse complement strand
GTAACAGAAGTTAGTTGAAATTTTGGATAATGAGTTTTAGTGTCAATCGAGAAACGCCCGGAATCTGATAGCCATAGCGATCAAGGTGAGGACGTGACGAAGAGTGAGGCGAAAAGACATATTCAAAAAGCAAATAAATTTCTGTTACAATGTACTAAGTAGCAATGCAAATTAATTCACTTATTAAATTGTGTTAGTACTTAAAAATGAAATTATTTTAAAATACCATTCGCAATTAAAAAAATTTGCCGTAAGGCGCTAAATACCTAGACCTTCATCCTAAAACAACACGCTATGCAATTTCAAGTTCGCAAAAATAATTTCGAGGAGCACCGACTTGTAGACCATTCGCTGAATCTTGATGCGCCAAGCTTGGCAGAAGGAGAAATCGTCGTTCGGTTAGATGCCTTTGCCTATACGGCGAATAATATTACTTACGCAGTTTTGGGTGATCGAATGGGATATTGGCAATTTTTTCCAGCAGCAGAAGATTCGGAAACTTGGGGCGTCATTCCCGTTTGGGGTTTTGCGGATGTTGTTGCTTCGGCTTCGCAAGAAATTCCAGTAGGTGATCGTTTATTTGGCTATTTTCCGCCGGCTACGCATCTAAAGTTAGTCCCCAGTCACGTTTCCCCGCGGCGATTCGTTGATAGTTCGGAACATCGTCGGACTTTACCCGCAGGATATAATCTTTATCAGCGTGTATTAGCCGAGTCCAATTATTCGCAGGCAATGGATCGAGAACGGATGCTGTTGTTTCCTTTGCACCTTACTTCTTATTGTTTGTGGGATCTTTTACAAGACAAAAACTGGTACGAAGCAACACAAATCGTTATTCTTAGCGCATCAAGCAAAACAAGTATTGGCTTGGCACATGCAATAGCTGCGGATCAGCAAAGTCCTAAATTAATCGGAATCAGTTCTACTCCTAATCTTCCTGCCCTTCAACCGTTGGGACTTTACGAAACCATACTTGCTTACGAAGACTTGACAAAGATTGATGCAAAGCAATCAACTGTGATCGTAGATATGTCTGGTAATGGAGCAGTCTTAACCCAATTAAATCAACATTTAGGATCACAAAGAGCTTTCACCATTCGCGTTGGATTGACGCATTGGCAAAAAGGCGCTACTTTCGCCGATTCTTCGATGGAACGTAGTGAAGTATTCTTTGCACCGAGTCATATCCAACGCCGTTTAAAGGAATGGGGACCAGCTAAATATCAAAAAAAAACAACTGATTTCATGTTAGGGGCGGCACAACAATTAAAAGCTTGGTTGAGCTTTAGGGAACTGGATGGCTTGGAAGGTTTGCAAAAGCTTCATACTGCCGTTTGTAAAGGAAAAGTACCTCCTAATGAAGGTTTAATTGTCAAACTGTAGGGAAACATCGCTGGATTCAGCAGGAAGGATTTCCTTAAAAAGGGATGATCGTCTAAAATAATGCTAGGATTATCGAATTTTCCGAGCTTTTTTAAAACATTTTATGCTATTTTGTGCGTATTAGATTAGGAAGTGGTTTTAAAAATTGCTTATCCTAATTTTTGAGTGACAACAGCAGAAAAAGCTATTCGGTGCCACACAAAAATAATGCTTACTTAGACTATTAATTTCAACCTATGCAAAACAATCTTAAATCCATTTTTGGTAACAATCATGGTCTTGATGATAGAAGTATTGACTTTCTGACTCGTGCTTTAGAAAAAAGTAACCTACCCGGCTTTGATTACCTCGAATTTAAACAATCCGTTGCGGCGTTAGCCCAAATGAATATCGAAGAAGAGACGGCGATTAAGTCTGCTTTTACTACGGCAGCGACGATGGGATTAACTAAAGATAAGCTATTAAAAACAGCGGGACACTACAAAGAGATTTTAGCCAAAGAAAAAATTCAATTTGATACGGCGCTACAAAATCAGATTCAACAAAAAGTAGCGGGCAAACAGGCGGAAGTGGCAAAATTGAAGGAGCAAATTGTTAAACACCAAGAAAAGATTAAGCAATTGCAAGCGCAAATTGAAAAATCACAGTTGACGATCGATGGTGCGGATGAACAAATCAATACGGAGCAATCTAAGTTAGAAGAAACCCGAGATAACTTTGAAACTACTCACCAGAGCATTTTAAATCAAATTAATAAGGATATCGAAAATATAGAACGATATTTGTAGACTTGATAAAAAAACAAGATATTAGACCAATTGTTCCGACAATATTGTAGCGGCTAATCATCACAACTATATAATATTACTTTTAATCAACTGAATAATTAAACAACTATGGCTGACATTAGTCCGATTAATACTGACAAATTCAAACAAAAATCATTTTGGCAAAAGCCAGAAGGCGTTACGGGCTCCATCTTTCTGATTGGCCTTCTTGCTGGTGGTGGTTTTTTACTATACAAAGCACTTCCTGCCTTGATTGCGCTTACCTCCAATATTTTATATTTGAGTGGTATGCTATTGGTTTTGGGAGCCATTATCTATATGGTTTTGGACCCGAAGATGAGAAACTTGGTTGGATATATGTACAAAAGCGTGATGCGAACCATCACGGGAATGTTCGTAAATATTGATCCAATTGGTATTCTGAAGAGCTACGTAGATAGTTTGCAAGATAACTTGCGTAAGATGAGCACTCAGATTGGTGCCATTCGTGGTCAGATGCGAAAGTTGAAGACCTTAATGGATAACAACGAGAAAGAAATCAACAATAATATCAAGTTGGCGAGTATGGCGAAGCAAAAGTCAAATCAAAAACAAATGTTATTGTCAACGCGAAAAGCTGCTCGTTTGAAGGAAAGCAACGCAAAATATAATGTGCTGCACAAGCGTATGGAAGTCATGTATCGAATTTTGACGAAGATGTACCAAAATTCTGAAATTCTTTTGGAAGATACGAAAGACCAAGTACAATTAAAAGAACAAGAACGTAAAGCGATTCACGCTTCTCACTCTGCCATGAAATCTGCTCGGAGTATTATTTCTGGTGATCCAGATCAGCGCGCAATGTTTGATATGGCCATGGAAAGCATCGCGGATGATGTAGCGAATAAAGTAGGCGAAATGGAGCGTTTTATGGAAATGTCTTCTAGTTTTATGGATTCGGTAGATTTACAAAACGGTGTTTTTGAGGAAGATGGTTTGAAGATGTTGGAGAAGTTTGAGAAAGAAAGTGATTTGCTACTGATGGGTGGCATGACTTCTGGAGAAACTTTAGATTTGAATTCTCCCGTGGCGAAACCAGAAATACGCAAGGATAATAGCAGTAATGATAGCAACTACGAAAATTTATTTGACTAGTTAGCTATTTGCTCAACGTTAAAAAGCCCGCTTTTCTCTAGAGAAAAGCGGGCTTTTTATTTATAAATATTGTCCCGTCCTACGAATAGCGTTACCACTCCATCAAGCTAAAATCTCCTTCGCCTTCACCTTCATAAATTCATAAGCTGCATCATAATCATTCGGAATAACACCATCCAAAATTGCCTCGCGAATGGCCGTTTTGATTAAACCGACTTCCCGACAAGGTTTGAGGGCAAAAGTTTCCATAATCACTTCTCCCGAAATAGGAGGTTGCCAATTACGAAGATGATCACTTTCTTCTACCTCTTTCAATTTGCTGCGCACCATCTCGTAATTTTCAAGATAACGTTTGACCTTTGAAGGATTTTTGGAAGTAATATCTGCCTCACACAACAACATTAAATCATCAATATCGTCTCCGGCTTCGTACAATAAGCGCCGAATGGCAGAGTCGGTAATATTCTCTTTCGTCAAGCTAATCGGACGTAAATGCAGTCGCACTAATTTTTGTACGTACTTCATTTTGCTATCCATTGGTAAGTGCATCCGTCGAAAAATTCGGGGAACCATCGTGGCACCAAGTGCTTCGTGACCATGAAACGTCCAGCCTACTTTTGGGTCAAAACGCTTCGTTGGTGGCTTCGCAATATCGTGCAAAATAGCAGACCAGCGTAACCAAAGGTTGTGCGTATTTTTACAAAGATTGTCCAACACTTCCAAGGTATGGTAAAAATTATCTTTGTGCGCTTTTCCATTTTTAACGTCTACGCCTTGCAACGCAGCCATTTCTGGGAAAATAATGTGTAATAAGCCCGTTTTAAAAAGTAATTTGAAGCCCAGCGAAGGATTATCCGAAAGGATTATTTTTTCTAACTCAATCGAAATACGCTCTTTCGAGATAATATTAATTCGATTTTTGTATTTTGAAATCGCTTTGAGCGTATTATCTTCGATTCGAAAGCCGAGTTGGCTCGCAAAACGAATCGCCCGCATCATGCGCAGTGGATCGTCAGAAAAAGTTTTACCAGGTTCGAGCGGCGTCTTCAAGAGTTTGACTTCTAAATGGTGTAATCCACCAAATGGGTCAATGATTGCTCCAAAGTTATTGCCCGATAAACTCACTGCCAGCGCATTAATCGTAAAGTCTCTACGGTTTTGGTCATCTTCGAGCGAACCTTCTTCGACCGTAGGCTTACGGGAATCGTAACGATAGGACTCTTTTCGAGCGCCTACAAATTCTATTTCTAAATCTTTGTGCTTAAGCATCGCGGTACCAAAGCGCTTGTAAACCGCAATGCGTGGAATTGGTCGCAATTTGGAAGCCAAGCGTTGCGCCAATTGAATGCCACTGCCTACGCAAACGATATCCATATCTTTAGAAGCACGACCTAGCAAACGATCCCGAACATATCCACCGACGACGTAGACGGGGAAACCAAGTTCTTCTGCGGCTTGCTCGATGTGCATGAAAATTTCTCTCTCGTATGTTTCAATATTAAAAACCAAGGGTTCTAGATTTTAGGTATTTTAGTTTCAAGACTTAGATAAAGTTTTGGGCTTACCGAGACCAAACTAAGTCTGTATATGTTGCTTCGATTTCATCTAACACGGAAAATAAAAATTCCGGTTCAAAGTTCGTTACCAATTTCGTACGAAAAGGTTTAACGTTGGGCAAACCGCGAAAATAGTTTGAATAATGGCGGCGCATTTCGAGTACGCCTAGCGTCAATCCTTTCCATTCGATGGAATGGCGTAAATGTTGTCTTGCCGCATCCACCCTTTCTTTGATTGTAGGTGGCGCGAGGATTTCTCCCGTGGCAAAGTAATGCTTAATTTCTCTGAAAATCCAAGGATAACCAATACTTGCTCTCCCAATCATAATCCCATCCACCCCGTAGCGTTCGCGGTAAAGTTTTGCTTTTTCGGGAGAATTGATATCTCCGTTTCCAAAAATAGGAATCTTGACCCGTGGATTTTCTTTGATTTTACCAATTAAAGACCAGTCCGCCTCCCCTTTGTACATTTGCTTACGGGTACGACCATGAATAGACAAAGCTTTGATGCCGACATCTTGTAACCTTTCGGCAACTTCTTCAATAAATTTAGTTTTGTCGTCCCAACCCAGTCTCGTTTTGACCGTAACGGGAAGACTCGTAGAATCAACCACTGCTTTAGTTAGCTTAACCATCCGATCGAGATCTTGGAGAATACCCGCACCCGCCATTTTACAGACCACTTTTTTGACGGGACAGCCGAAGTTAATATCTAGCACTTCCGGTTGGGCTTCTTCTACAATTTCGGCAGCGCGCATCATAGAATCTAACTCTGCACCGAAGATCTGAATACCGATTGGTCGCTCGTAATCGTAGACATCTAATTTTTGGACACTTTTTTTCGCATCGCGAATCAAACCTTCAACCGAAATAAATTCGGTGTACATCATATCACAGCCCTGCTTTTTACACAAAGCACGGAAAGGTGGATCACTCACATCTTCCATGGGTGCCAATAACAAAGGAAATTCCCCTAATTCAACCTTACCAATCTTTACCATCTTATCAAAATTATGATTCTTTAACGTTATGCTATGATTTAAACAACTTCACCTTGTAAAATAAGCCCATTCAATTTAGTTGATCACACTAACTTTAGCTTTCTGCATTTTATCCAATCACTAAGTAGGCTTACGGCTCACAAAAATACGGTTTAAAGTTTATAATTTCATATTTTCATTGTCTAGAATAAAAATCTAGAATCTTCCTTGCGAGAGCTTCTATCTCGGAGTTGCTAGTTTTATTTTTGAAATCTCCAATTCTCTAACCTTTAGCGATTCAAAATCGTTCCGTTTTTGCTGATTTTTCGAAGAATCTAAGGGGAAAGACCAAGGAGTATTCCTCCGAACGAAGAAAAACAAATGTGATTGTAGTTCTATATCTGAAAAAAGTTTTAAATTTGCTGTCCCGCGTCAGAATTTTGAGCAAAATGACTGCTGGGAAACCTGTATTTTGCTGTCTTTTGTCGGCAAGTACCGCAAAACCTTGACGTTTCTATAGTATTCACAAAATCAGACATCCATGATCGCGAGCATTATTATTTGTTTTATCATAGGTTACATCGTAATTGTATTCGAACATCCATTAAAATTAGATAAAACAGTTCCGGCCTTGCTGATGGGAGCCCTGTGTTGGTCTATCATAGCTTTGGGACACCTCGATGTCATGTACGCTGACCCACTTAACCATAACGGTCCTCACCAAGCCATCTCTCATTTTGAGCCCGTTTTGCTACACCATATCGGAAAAGTTGCAGAAATTTTATTCTTTCTCATCGGTGCCATGACGATTGTTGAGCTAATCGACTTACACCGAGGATTTTCGGTTATTACCAATAGGATACAGACTACCAGTAAGGTAAAAATGCTTTGGATCGTTTGTATCATTGCCTTTTTCATGTCGGCGCTGCTCGATAATCTTGCGGCGACCATTGTACTCGTTTCTTTATTGAGACGGTTGGTTCCCTTGCGAGAAGAACGCCTCTGGTTTATTTCGATGGCGGTGATCGCGGCTAATGCGGGAGGGGCATGGTCTCCAATTGGAGACGTTACGACAACGATGTTGTGGATTGCGGAGAAGGTAACGACGGTTGGTTTGATCAAAAACTTGGTATTGCCTTCGATCGTATGTCTGGTAGTTCCCTGTTTCATTGCCTCCCGACTCAAAGCGTTTAAGGGTAATATCTCCCCTGCCAATCGAGATTTCGATCAAAAAATTAATGAAGAGAAGCTATTAAGCAGTCGTACCATGTTAACTGTAGGTTTGAGTGCTTTGGTGTTCGTTCCTATTTTCAAGTCGGTTACGCACCTTCCTCCTTACATGGGAATGATGCTTTCTTTGGGATTTGTCTGGTTAGTTTCAGAATATGTCCATCCAGAAGAAGATTTTACGGCAGAACGAAAAGCCAAATATTCTGCTCACTACGCACTTTCTAGAATTGAGATGTCAAGTATCTTATTCTTCTTAGGAATTCTCGTAGCCGTAGCCGCTTTAGAATCTATTGCAGTTACTTCTGGTGACCATTCCGTAGGTTTATTAATGTCGTTGGCGGAAAGCTTACAAGCAGCTGTTCCTAATCAAGATATTGTGGTGATTATGCTGGGAGTATTGTCGGCAATCATTGATAACGTTCCTTTAGTTGCCGCTTCGATCGGTATGTATGTGCAACCGACGGATAATGACCTTTGGCACTTTATTGCTTACTCTGCGGGTACGGGAGGAAGTATGCTGATCATTGGTTCTGCGGCGGGTGTCGCTGCGATGGGTATGGAACGAATCGACTTTATTTGGTACTTGAAGAATATTGCTTGGTTAGCAGCACTTGGCTTCTTAGCCGGTGCGGGCGTCTTTATCTTGATGCATTAAGCACATTAAAAGAATAAGCTTTTAAAAAAATCCCGCATCTTTCAATTGGAAGATGCGGGATTTTTTTACGAATTTGTATCCAAATATTTAAAATACGGAATACTTTCGTAGAACGTTCAGAACTCATTAAGACTTGTGCTTTTGTTTTATTAAAAGAATAAAACCTCTATCTCTTTTCCGATGCACTGCGTTAGAGCCTAACGTTATTATTTACCCTTTGTAGTTGAGTCATCGAAAATATTTTTTTTATTTTGACGCTTACAAAAACTTTCCTATTTATAAAACGCTCTTATTCATTCCTGTTGGAATTAAATTGCACCTTCCCTAGCCAAATGAGATTTTAGAATTTACTTTTTTTGCCAAATTAATTTTCCACCTTTAAGCTAGACTGGCATACTTCTTGCGTTTTTGTCAGTGTCGTTGCGATATATTATTCCTTCCCACAAGCACGACACTCCCACTAAGAAATTTACTACCCTCAATTATTATTCCCCGATTATTAGATTAAATTTATCATTCGATAATATACAAGATTATTGTTATAGCTCGTATTGGTTGTTTCTTATTTCCTAACTAGAAAACCAATATAACCATGAAAAACACGTTCTGTAAAAGGACCTGTTACACCATTTTTTAAACCATTTTTTTAATTTTTAAACATTAAGTACATTTTACATTAAAGCAAAAAAGGGACTGCAATAATATTGCAGTCTTTTTTTATTTCCAACCTACTCTTTCCTACTTAAATCCTTGACAATCAGCCTACAATATCAATAAAAATTAATAAATCTTGCAAGTTTGGCAAAGCGTTTGCATAGCCATAGTCTAGTGGTTGACACAAGATTCATCCACTACATTTTATTATACTGCACCTTAAATTGGAGAACAATGATAACTTACGATCACGTAAAAACCGTAATGAGTTCTCCCCCCACAAAAGATTTAATTGATCTTTACAATAAGATCAACAAAGTCATTTCTGAACATCCTGATTGCGTAACAGATGATAATCCGACTGAATTATTACAACAACAAGCATCTTTCTGTATTAGTGCGACCAGCATTCAAAGCCAGTACGTTGCTTTTGTTTTAGGAAAAAATAAGAAAGCAAAATTCCCGACGGCTGTCATGCACGTTTTGTACAATATTGACACCGACTTTAAACTGCAATTCGGAAAGATTAGCGGTAAGCAAATTGATGGATGCATTTGCTTAATCCACAAAGAAAACCGCGATTTTGATTTGCAAAAAGCCTACGATTATATTTATCGTTAATCTGAGAGTTTGACGATATCTTTACTTGTTACTCGCTAAGTAATGTCGAAAAATCTGCTAC
>JBGCFY010000197.1:0-15928 GCA_045110315.1 Saprospiraceae bacterium | reverse complement strand
AATACCATTCATCTTTGTGTTGACGGATGATGTTCCCGAAGGAGCAGTTACAATCGACAATATTATTAATGTAACTTGTCCGGGAGCAGCAAACGGAGGAATTGAATTTTCTATTGTTTTTGATCCTGCTTTTGTGGCACCTGCCGATACGCTTATTTCGGATGGGTTTGGCACTTATGAAAATGGTAGTCTTCCTGCCGGAAACTATTGCTTGGAAATTATAGACGGGGATGGATGTATAGCGGGTGGAGAATGCTTTACGATTGAAGCACCTGATCCTGTTTTGCTTGATTTTATTTTGGTAGACGAATGTGATGGCGCTCCGGGGTCAATTGAATTACTAGTTTCGGGAGGAACAGGTATGTATCAATTTGATTGGTCGGATTTAGCGGGCAGTAATGACCCACAACATCGAGGTGGTTTATCTGCGGGGACGTATACCGTTGCTGTAACGGATGCGAATGGCTGTATTGCCACGAATACGGTGGTGATTAGCGTTTGTCCAAATAGTTGTGAAACGGCAACGATTGTTGGAACCACTGCGACGATGGCTACTTGTGGGAATGCGGATGGATCCGCAATTATTACCTTAATGGGGAATCCAAATGACTATAACTTTACGTGGTCGCCTGACGTTGGTACACAGGGCGTTGGTGCTAACACGCGCACAAATTTAAGTTTTGGTGGCTATAGTGTCACAATTGCTAATGTAAGTGATCCAGCTTGTTTTATCGTTACCGAAATTTTAATTGCTAACTCGGATGGACCGCAAGCTACCTTTACGAAAACACCTGCAACTTGTCAAGCAAGTGATGGATCTGCAACCTTAACACCAGCTACTTTCAACTACACTTGGTTTGATGCGGCTACGGACGTTACGAGAAGTGATCTTGCCTCGGGTGTTTATTTCGTTACGGTGGTAGATCCAGCAAATGCAAGTTGCCCCAACGTTATCGAAATTTTGATTGAAGAAGATAATCCATTGGAAGCTACGGCAGCGATTAATGCACAGCCAGATTGTAATGAAAATAATGGTTCTGTTACGATTAATGTAACGGGAGGAACAAATTATACTTTCCTATGGGAAGATAATGTAACGACGCAAACACGGACAGACTTAGGTGCAGGTATTCATCGAGTAACGGTTTCAGATAGTGACCCAACTACGATGTGTGAGTTGCCCTTTATTTTCATCCTTACGGATAATGTTCCCGTAGCAACAGTAACGATTGATAGCGTAATTCACGTAAGCTGCCCTGGAGAGACCAATGGAGCTATAGAGTATACGGTCGATTTTGATCCTGCTTTTGCAGCTCCTGCGGATACCTTAATTTCAAATAGCTTTACGCTATTTGAAAATAGAAGTTTAGGTGCTGGCGTGTATTGTATTGAATTGCGAGATAACAATAATTGTGTCGCTGGAGGTGCTTGTTTTGAAATAGAAGAACCCGATCCAATTGATGTTCAAATCGCCCTGACGCCAGATTGTAATGCGGGTGGAACGGTTGATCTAATTATCGCCGGAGGTACAGCACCTTATAGCGTAGATTGGTCAGATATTAATGGCATAAATGATCCGGTGAATCGAATGGATTTACCAGCGGGTACGTATGATTTTACCGTTTTAGATGCTAACGATTGTAGCTATGCGAATCAAACGTCGATTGAAGTTTGTCCTTGTACAACTCCGACGTTAAACAGTGTTGTCATGGTAGAGTCTACTTGTGGAAATGAGGACGGTATGATTACGATTAACCTCGTCGAAGATGTTTCGGCTTACGAATATACTTGGTCTCCAGATATCGGAACGAGTATCGGTGATGGAAATACCAGAGTGAATTTACCTTTTGGTGGATATACGGTTTCCGTTTCAGAACCAGGGATTACGAATTGTACTTTAGAAGTTCCGGTGGTAGTTGTCAATTCTGATGGACCAACAGCAACGGTAGTCACGACGCCTGCAACTTGTCAAGCGGCAGATGGTACGGCAACACTTTTACCAGCGACCTTGACTTACTTATGGGAAGATAACATTGAATCGGATACGAGAGTAGATTTACCAGCCGGATCGTATTTTGTTACGGTGACAGATCCCAATACACCAGACTGTGCTAATGCGATTTTGGTGGAAGTACTATCGGAGAATCCTTTAGTCGCAACTGCGGATATCACTACGAAGCCAGACTGTAATACAAGTAATGGTATAGCAACGCTTAATGTAAGCAACGGCAGTGGCAATTATACATACTTATGGGCGGATGGCATTACGACACAAAGTCGTTCGGACTTAGCTGCGGGCATTCACATGGTAACCATTACAGACAACGATGCTAGTATGTGTGCTTTACCCTTCTTATTTGTGGTGACAGATAACGTTGCAGAAGGTACAGTTGTACTAGATAGTGTGATCAATATTAATTGTTTTGGCGCAGCAAATGGAGGAATTGAGTTTACGATTAACTTTGATCCTACTTTTGTCGCACCCGCAGATACCGTGATTACCGATGGCATTACTAATTTTATCAACGGAGCATTACCAACGGGCGATTATTGCATGATTATTACAGATGCGAATGACTGCGTAGGTGGCGGTATTTGTTTTACCATTGAAGCACCAGAAGCCTTAGATTTACATTTTGCGGTTCAACCTGCTTGTGATACTTTAGGAACAATTGATGTTACGGTCAATGGTGGTACGTCTGCCTTTAACTTTGACTGGGAAGATATTGTCGGTACGACTGACGAGGAAGATAGAGATAGCTTGGCTACGGGAGATTTCAGCTTGACCGTTACCGATGCGAATGGTTGTGTGATTAGCGAAAGCAGTATCACCGTTCCAGTTTGTCCAGACCATGAATGTGATTTCTTTAACGCACAAGATTCTTTGACGCTAGAAACACAAGATTGTAGTGGTTTGACCAACCTTTGTTTGAACTTACCACTTGACGATTTACTGAATTTTAATATTACCGTTAATGGTGCACCGTATATGGGGATTTTCCCTGGTTGTAGTTTTGATACCACGGGAAGTTACCAGTACATTGATTTAGTGAATTCTGTTGGACCTTTCGAAGTAAACGGTTGGACGGTTGATGGAAATATGTTCTCTTCTGGTACTTTTATTACACCAAGTGATTTGGTAGACTCCATGAATATTTGGGACCCAATGGGAGAATGGTCAATTTCTGCGGTAGGTTCGTTTATTACGGGTGGTGCTTCTGGCTCGCTTTACGGAACCTTATTTGTGAGAGATTTAACCACTCAAGCAATTTTTGAATTCCAATATAATTCTGCTTTGTTGGCGACTAATTATGGTTTGGAGCTTCCTCTGGGCGATAATGAAGTCATCATTACGAATACTACGGGTTGTTCGGATACTTTAATGACGAGTGTGGTTTGTGTGAATCCAGATACGATTTACATTACGATTTTGGAAGAAGAAATGGATACGGTTTGTTTCAATGACTTAGAGTTGATGGGTGAGATTGATACACTTTACAATTACTGTGCGCTAGATAATGTAGAAATTGAGATTTTAGAAGATACCAGTTGTGTCGTATTTACGGGAGTACTTGTTGGTTTTGATACTGCCTGTATTGTAGCTTGCGATACCTTTGGAATTTGTGATACTACTTTTGTAATTATCGAAGTAATACCAGATACTTCCCTAATCATGACGGATGTTGTCTGTGATACGATCTTTATTAATTCAGAGGTGGTTTACTGTCCTGATACGACGGAATTACAAGGAAATATTGTTTTCTTTGAAAATATTTGCGAAGAAGAATCAGATGGAGAGGTTGACTTTTATCTCAGTCAGGATTCGCTCTGTGTCTTCTATACCGGGCAAGCCCTCGGGCAGGATTCGGCCTGCATTGTGATGTGCGATGATCTCGGGGAATGCGATACGACCTACTTCTGTATCTCGGTGATTGAATACCTGCTTCCGCCGATAGCGAACGATGACTATGATACGACGCTGATTGGTGAACCGGTCGTTATCAACGTGAAAGCGAATGATGTTACTTTAGGCGGCTTAGATACTTTCTACATCGTTAATGAACCTTTATATGGAACCTTAGGAATACCGGGTAGTGCGAATGGATTTAATCCTGATTGTACCATCACGTATAATGCAAGTGACGAATATTGTGAGCGAGAGGACTATTTTACGTATGCCATTTGTAATGCTAATGGATGTGATACAGCAACGGTTTATGTCTGGCTAGAATGTGCGGATATTGTGATCTTTACCGCAGTGTCCCCAAATCGAGACGGTGTCAATGATGTTTTCTTCATCTCTGGAATTGAAGACTTTCCGAATAGTGAATTGGAAATTTATAATCGTTGGGGAAATCGGGTTTACCAAAAAGTAGGCTATAAAAACGATTGGCGAGGAACTTGGGATGGGAATAAAGATTTACCCGATGGAACGTATTATTACTTGCTGCAATTGAATGATCCACAGGATACGAGAGTCTTCTCCGGTTATTTAGAGCTTTATCGCTAGTGTACGGAGGAACTAATTAAATACTAAAAAACCGAATTTTCGTCTGACGAAAGTTCGGTTTTTTGTTTGAACAATTTTCTTGGCTAAGAATTAGCTATCAATACAATTTTCGTTCTCCTAGTACCACTTTTACTTCTGGTGGAATCTTGACGTTAATTAGCAAGAAGACGTATTCATATTGATTTGATTTGATCTTTTTGTGCATTTGTAGTGTCGTCTGCACCGATTTGAAAATCGAGTTGAGGATTCGCTGATCGCTCGTTCTTTCTACCAGGAAATTTACTTTTTCGAGGGTGAAGTCTTCTCGATTGCCTCTTAGTTCTACTTCCAAGGAAGGACTCAATGCCAGGTTTACACCGAAGCTAGTCGTTTCCCATCCATAGGTTTCTAATTCAGGGAAGACTTCCATCCAGTCGTCGATGACTTGGTAGGTTTTTTCTTTGGCAGAATCGCTAATCGTATTCGCTTGATCTTTAATAAAATCACCGGCTTGTTGAAAACTCTTTTTAAATTTATCTATCATGGCGTATAAATTGATGTAATTTGGTGTACTTACTTATATATTTTGAATCTCAAACTTATCCTTTCTAAAGGAGTAAAGCCACTTTATTCGATTATTGTCGTTGAATTTCCGATTAGGAGATACGATTGCTCAAAAAATAATTAATTTTGGTGGCACTTTATTTGTTTATTTTTCTCAATAGTAGTTATGACACCAAGAAATATGTTAGCGCTCGTTTTGATTATTGCTTCTTTGGTTTGTTTATATCCAGGGCTTACTGCGGATATGTTGACGATAAAAGTTGGGGCAAAAGTACCGTTGCTAGGAAGGATTGAATTGCAGGAAACGACGCAGAGTATTATGGGGACGATTAGAACCTTGTACGAGCAGGATAATCGCTTGGTGGCAAGTTTGATTTTATTATTTAGTGTATTGGTACCTATTCTAAAAGCAATGCTCTTGTTGCTGGTTTTATTTTTCAAAAAATTGCCTTATCGAAAGCAAGTATATAAATTTGTTGGAGTGATTGGTAAATGGTCGATGGCGGATGTTTTTATTGTTGGCGTGCTCTTGGCTTTTTTGGCGAGTCGTACGGACGAACACATCGAAGCAACTTTGCAGGTTGGGTTTTATTATTTCTTAGCTTATTGTCTTATTTCTTTGTTGGGCATTCAATTGTTAGCATTAGGGATAGGAGGAGAGGATTCGAAGTCGGAAATCTTAGAAAGTACCGAATGAAAATAAATTAGCTAAAGCGAATGATAGTATTAGAAAGAATTGTCTAAAAAAAGGAATAGCAACAATAAAAATATTGCTGCTATTCAAAAATGTTTCCGCTCTGTATAACCAAAGTTTGGTAAAACCTCCCTCTAGTTATTTCTTTGTTAAGTTAAATAATAAATACGGGTGTAATGTCTCTTTTAAAAAGGGAAACTAGGAGCAAGCGCTCCCAGTACCCAAAAACGAGCGTGTTATTTAACTAACGTATATTCTTTAAAGTGCTTCAGTGTCAGTGATCACTATATTGTTCTCTATTAGTACTTCTTGATTTTGAAGAATTACCTGATCATTAATTTCACCAGGGGAGCTAATTATGCCGAGGCTCATAAACAAGGAAATAATTACTGCAATCATATCTCTTCTTTTTTCATTTTTTAAATTCTGATAATATAAATTTACGGTAGAAAATAGAACCTAGCATTAACTAATTTTTGTATATTGGAATGGTCATTATATTGTAGTATTAGGGTGTTATATTTTATAAATATTTGATAATCAGGTAATTATGTGTTGTTAAATTACTTTGTTTTAATACATTTTTGTGTTGCTTTTGATGTTTTATTTTGCAAAATAACATACAAAATTCATGGTTTTTTTTAAAAATAATGAAATAAACGCATATCGTGTGTGAAAATTAGGTACAAAATTTACGCAATTATGGAAAATTTACAAGAATTGGTTAACCTTATTAGTCTGCATAAAGTGAAGAATATTTCTTTAGTAGGAAGACAAAACGGTAGAAATGACAAGCTAAATCAATTTTATGAAAGTCTACATAATGGCGAAGTGACTACGGACGATGAAGCTGCAGCCTTGTTTTATGATTCTAATGCGCGCAACATTAATTATAAAAAACTGAAGTATCGCTTACAAACTAGGCTCCTAAATACGATTTTCTTTATTGATACCAATCAACCTTCTTTTAATGCTTTTAAAAAAGCTTATTTCATGTGTTACAAGAATTTTGCTGCCATCAAAATCTTGTTAGCTCAATCGGCTCGACGAAATGCGATATCCTTAGCGGAGAAAACCTTAAAACAAGCCTTACATTTTGACTTTGTTGATATTGCAGTAGTATTGCTGAAGCAATTACGGATGCACTATAGTCTTACCGACCTGAATAGAAAAAAATATGATGATTACAATAACCTTTTAAATAAATACACTAAGATTCTAAATGCAGAGATGAAAGCAGAGGAATATTTTCAAGAAATGGCGATGCACTTTATGAATTCTCGGGCTACTAAATTAGAGTTAGAAAGCCTTGCCATTAGTTACTCCGAAGAACTCAGAAAATATACGAAGCAATTTTACTCTTATAATTTGTACTTACAGGCGTTTAGAGTTTTTGTGCTACGGTATCAAATCGTCAACGATTATGAACGAACATTAGAAGTCTGCCGAGAAGCTGTAGATTTTTTTGATAAGAAAAAGAATTTTCCTGAAGTCGCTAGTTTTACCTTTCTCTTCATTGAGTTATCTTGTTACATTCAATTAAAGCAATACGAGAAAGGGGAGGAGGCAGCGAAAAGATGCTTAGGTTTAGTACCAGAAGGAAATAGAAACTGGTTTTCTACCATGAGCTACTATTTGATTCTTTGTTTTTACAGAGGAGATTTTCAAAAAGGGTATCAAATTTTTTGTAGAGCGAGCAATCACAAAAAGTTTAAAAACTTACACCAAAATCTTCGTGAAAACTGGAAAATCTACGAAGCCTACGTACATTATTTCATTGAATTGGGTAAAATTGATCCTGAGCTTTCGCCAGACATGGAACTGAAAGGGAAGTTTAGAATTTCTAAATTCATGAACGATCTCCCTGAGTTTTCTAAAGATAAACGGGGATTGAACATTACCATTCTCATCATTCAAGTGCTATTCCTGCTTTCTCAAAAGAAGTACGGCGAAGTACTCGATCGGGTAGAGGCTTTACAAGCTTATTGCTATCGTTACCTGAGAAAAGATGATACGTTTAGAAGTAACTGTTTTATCAAAATGTTACTGATTATTCCTAAGTCAGACTTTCACAAAGAAGCGGTAATGCGTAAAACGAAGCAGTTGCGCCGAAAATTAGAATCCGTTCCAATCGAAGTCGCCAAACAATCCAATGAGGTAGAGATTGTACCTTACGAAACGCTCTGGGAATTGGTACTCGATTCCCTTGATAATAAATTTCATCGCTCTCGCTAATCCAATAAAACAACTTCAAGTCAAGCTTTCAGCAAAGAGGGTTTCCTATAAACCGAGTAAATCCTTCATGTCGTAACAACCTTGCTTATCAACCATCCACGCCGCCGCGAGCAATGCTCCTTTGGCAAATCCTTCGCGAGAATGCGCCGTATGCTTCAATTCTAGCTGGTCTTCTTTGGATTGGTAGATAATGTGGTGGGTACCAGGGACTTCATCAATTCTTTCGGATACAATACCTAAGCTATCACTTTGATCAGTGGCTTGGTTAATCCAGTTGGTTTTACGATCTAAGTTGGAAAGTATGCCTTGAGCGAGTGTAATCGCCGTTCCGCTCGGAGCATCTAATTTCTGGGTATGATGAATTTCTGTCATACTCGGATCATACTGCGTTTGGGGATTCATCAGTTGTGCAAGGTAGCGATTGACTGCAAAAAACAAATTGACACCAATACTGAAATTAGACGCGTAGAAAAAACCACCCTTTTTTTCTTGGCAGATCCGCTGTGCGTCCGCAAATTGATCCAACCAGCCCGTCGTACCAGAAACAACCGGAACACCCGCCTCGAAACAGCGCAGTAGGTTTTGAAAGACTGCTACTGGTTGGCTAAACTCAATGGCAACGTCTGCGGCTGCTAATTGTGTGGCTTCCCACTGATCTGCAGTATTAACTTTTAAAACAACCTCGTGCCCAGCAGCTAAGGCCAGTCCTTCAATTACTTTACCCATTTTTCCGTACCCAAGAATTGCAATTTTCATAAAGATGAATTTATTTAAATCAACTTCTAAAATAAAAAGTGACTAATGTTAAGTTCCTCGTCTCAAGAGCAACAAACTTATTTGAGAAGTTATTGCTTATCAATAGCTTCGAAGCGTAGGATTCAAATTCTACGTTTGGGTCTCCAATCCATATATTTAATATCTACTCCGCGAGAAGCGGTAAAAATAAGTAAACACACGAACTAATAAAACAAAAATACCTTCACACTTAACGTGGAAGGTATTTTTTTTATAAATAATTTTGCGCGCTTACTTACAAGCTTATTATTGGTTTAACCATCGGTCAATTATTTTAGCTCGTTACAGAAACGTTCTCTTTAACGGGCGTAATCGTTTTCAATTTTTCCAATAAGAAATCAATCTCTGCCTTCGTATTAAGATGAGAGAGGGAGAAACGAACCGTTTTCCGTAATGCATTTTCTGGTTTGGTTACCATATTAATTACGTGTGATCCCGTTTCGGAACCAGAGCTACAAGCACTTCCTCCAGAGGCACTAATTCCTAAAATATCAAGATTAAGTAACATCAAATCCGACTTTGGTTGTTGCGGAAAAGATACGCTCAGTACTTTATAATGATGTTTACCATTGACAGAACCATTAAACTGAATATCTTCAAATTGTTCCTCCAATGCCTGCTTTAAATAATTTCTTAACTCTGTGACGTGAGCACGATACGTTTCTTGGTGTTCATACGCCAATTCTAAGGCTTTAGCAAGACCAACAATACCATAGATATTTTCTGTCCCTGCGCGCATATTTCTTTCCTGTGAACCTCCTTCAATGTAGGGCTTAATCAAATTGTCGTTGTTGATATAAATAAATCCAACACCTTTGGGACCATGAAATTTGTGTGCTGATCCAGTGATAAAGTTAATTTTCGTTTTAGAAACATCAATAGGAAAAAATCCCATCGTTTGTACCGTATCGGAGTGGAAAAGTGCGTTGTGTCGTTGACAGACGGCAGAAACTTCATCCAAGTCGATCATTGTTCCCAATTCGTTATTGGAATGCATCAAGCAAACCATTGTTCGCTTATCACTATTCGCCAAAAGTTGGTTTAAATCTTCTAGGTCAACGCTGGTATCTTCCTTAAGTTTAACAAAATCTAAAGCAATTGAGCCACAGGTTTCTAAAGATTCTAAGGTATGTAAAACGCAGTGATGTTCGATTTTGGTGCTGATAATTCGTTCCACGCCTAAATCCCGTACGGCACATTTGATGGCCATATTATTGGATTCGGTACCACCGGAAGTAAAAAATACTTCTCCGATGGAAGCCCCAATTTGTCGGGCGACAACTTTCCGAGCTTCTTCAATCAACGCACGGGATTTTCTTCCTTCCGTATAAATAGAAGAAGGATTTCCATAATTTTCTTGCATTACTTTTGTCATTACTTCAATGACTTCGGGAGCTAGGGCAGTAGTGGCGGCATTATCTAGATAGATTCTCATAATAATTTGGTTTATGCTTGATTATTTTAAGAAGTTGTTTTAAAACGACTTCTATAATTCAACTTTAAATTTGAGTTGAAAATTCCTATGAAAAAATAATTCGTAAAAGAAGTTTTAGGAAGCACAAATTATGATAACGCAATACTTTTAGGGCTCACTTTTTATTGATTGCGGTAGCTTTGAGCAAATTCTTATACAAATCAGAGATAATAGGCTTAAAATAAGCAGTCTTTCAAATATGCTTTTAACAATTCTGTTGCTGTTTGTGCAAAATAATAATAATACGTAATACACTGCAAATCATGAACTACAGAGAAAAGCTAAGTCTATAGATTAGCTTTATCTAAGTGCTTATCATCATTCACGGTATGTGATACGATAAAATTACGCAAACTAATAGAATTTTACGTGAGAATAGGCCAGAAAAAAACTGTAAAGTTGGTTACAATTTCTTGATTGCCATCGGAGGTGTTTCCGACATTTTGGAGTTTTGTTTATTAAAA
Organism: Saprospiraceae bacterium; assembly: GCA_045110315.1. Taxonomy (GTDB): domain Bacteria; phylum Bacteroidota; class Bacteroidia; order Chitinophagales; family Saprospiraceae; genus CALFBG01. The sequence continues at coordinate 5,213 of JBGCFY010000197.1, read as the reverse complement.
TCCTTTAGTAATTCGTTGATATCAGATCTGATTTTTTGTGCCAAGTTATTAGCAATCACTTCCGAAGAGCTTTCAGAATAGATTCTAATGATTGGTTCCGTATTTGATTTTCTAAGGTGAATCCAGTCTGATTCGAATTCAATTTTAAGACCGTCAATAGTATTAATTTTCTCGTTTTTGTACTTTTCCTGTAACTTTTCAAACAAGAAGTCCAAGTCAATCTCGGGTGTGAGTTGAATTTTATTTTTAGAAATACTATAAGAAGGATACTGCTTACGCAAGAAAGAGATAGATTTATTGAAAGCGGCTAGTTGAGAAAGAATTAAGGCAATTCCAACCAAAGCATCCCGACCATAATGTAAAGCAGGATAAATAATGCCGCCATTTCCTTCGCCTCCGATGACTGCGTTCACTTCTTTCATCTTGGTGACCACGTTCACTTCTCCTACGGCGGAGGCAAAATATTCGATATTATGTTTGAGACTGACATCTTTCAGCGCACGCGTCGAAGACAAATTGGATACGGTATTCCCTGGTGTCGATTGTAAAATATAATCAGCCACGGAGACCAAAGTATATTCTTCGCCAAACATTTCACCATCTTCACAGACCAATGCTAAACGATCTACATCGGGATCAACCGAAATACCTAAGTCTGCACGGTGGAAATGCACTGCGTCAGAAAGAGAGCGTAAATTTTCGGGTAATGGTTCCGGATTATGGGCAAACTGTCCAGAAAGATCATCGTTGAGCAAAAATACTTCACAACCCATTTGCTCGAGTAAAGGCGCTACAGAAATAGCCCCCGTTGAATTAATACAATCGACGACGACTTTAAAAGCTTTTTCTTTTACGGCCTCAACATTAACGAGATCTAAGTCGAAGATTAAGTCAAGGTGCTTTTGAATATAGCTATCATCTTTGCGGTAAGTCCCCAATTTATCAACAGAAGCATAAGTAATACTGCCCGTTTTGATCAATTCAAGCACTTCTTGGCCATCGCTACCAGAAATAAACTCACCTTTATCATTGAGTAACTTCAATGCATTCCACTGTTTCGGATTGTGACTTGCCGTAAGAATGATACCCGCACCAGCTTCCTCAGCGGTAACGGCAATCTCAACGGTAGGCGTAGTAGATAGCCCTAAATCAACGACATTAATCCCTAAGGAACGTAGCGTACTCACCACGAGATTGCTAACGATTTCACCCGAGATTCGGGCATCTCTTCCGATAACAATTTTGGGATTATTCGTTTTCTGAATAACCCAAAATCCGAAAGCTGCAGTACATTCAACAATATCTTGTGGGGTTAAATTAGTACCTGCTGTACCTCCTATCGTTCCACGGATTCCTGAGATTGATTTTATTAGTGCCAAGTGTTAAATTTTTAAAGGGGAATTTAAAATGTAAAAATAGAAAAATAATGATGGTATCGGGTAATTTATTTTCTGAATTGTATAAATTTAACGCATTAATTTCTACCTTTTGGTTTTACGAAGATATAAACGTTTTGTTTAGCCAATGGTTTGAATTTAACAATTAGATTTTGTCTTCTTTCTTTTTTCATTACTTTTCGAACTCAAAATACGTTTTTAGGATCACTAAATGCGCTTTTTTGTGTTTAAATTGCCTTGAAAATGCATATTTGTTAGGTTCAAGTTTAAATTCAAACAAGCTACCATATAAAGGTAGCCCCTAAATTTTTTACCCTTATGAAATCAGAGTGGTTTGCAAGTTGGTTTGATACACCATATTATCACATTTTATATAAAAATAGAGATCACGAAGAGGCGCAGCAATTTATTGACAATTTGGTAGCTCATTTGTCGCCACCACCCAAGGCGAAAATACTAGATTTAGCTTGTGGAAAAGGCCGACATTCCATTTATTTGGCCGAAAAAGGCTTTGATTTGACTGGTGTAGACTTGTCAGAAGCGAGTATTCAACATGCTCGTCAATTTGAGACGCCGTATTTGTCATTTTTCACCCACGATGTTCGAGCTCCTTTTCGGACCAACTATTTTGACTATATCTTTAACTTTTTCACCAGTTTTGGATACTTTGATCAAGATCGAGATCATTTCAAAACCCTGAAAAATATTGCTTTGGGCTTACAGCCGAAAGGCATTTTCGTGATTGACTTTTTGAGTGTTCCTTTTGTACTTGCAGGATTGAAACCAAAAGAAACAAAGACTATTGACGGAATTGAGTTCTTTATCGAACGCGTATTCGAGGAAGGTTATATCATTAAAACTATTTCTTTTACCGACAAGGGACAAGATTTTAGATTTCAAGAGAAAGTCCGAGGTTTTCAGGAAGCAGACTTCCTCGCTTATTTTGAGGAATTAGGCTTAAAACACCTCCAAACGTTTGGCAACTATGACTTGGAGCCTTACCAATCGGCAGATTCTCCACGTTTGATTTTAATCGCACAAAAACTATGACCGAAATTTTAGCAAGTTTGTTAGCGGTTGATCAGCAACTTTTTACTTTGATCAACGGAGAAGGGCACAACGCTTTTCTGGATCTCGTGATGCCATTCTGGAGAAATAAGTATTTCTGGGCACCACTTTACGTTTTTATCTTTAGTTTTGTCACGCTAAATTATAAACTGAAAGGTTTGTGCTTCGTCGGTGCCTTATTGCTGACCGTAACCCTCGCGGATACGATGAGTAGTCAAGTGATCAAAAAATCAGTGGAGCGCTTGCGACCGTGTAATGATCCAGCGTTGAAAGCCAGCGTTAATTTGTTGGTGCCTTGCGGAGGAGGCTACAGTTTTACCTCTTCTCACGCTACGAATCATTTTGCCGTTGCGAGTTTTCTTTGGCTCACTTTAGGCATGGGTTTCCGGTGGATTCGATTGCCGATTTTGTTTTGGGCATTTACCATTGCTTTTGGGCAAGTCTACGTCGGCGTACATTACCCTTTGGATGTTTTTGTAGGCGCATTGATTGGCATTTTGCTGGGAAATCTTGTCGCATGGCTGTATCTGAAGGTGGAAGCGTGGCAGATTAGTTACCATCAGATTGCCTAGTACTTATTGTTTGCGGTGCAGAATCAGACATTACTTTACAAATAATTATTGGTGTGGTTAGCTTTTCGGTAAGCACATACCATTGAAGTTTTATTATGACTTTTTGGGAATACTTTATCATTCTTTTTTCGGTACTACTCGGTGGTGGTCTTGCCTTTTTGGTGCAACGGGATAGTAAATCCTTTTTGCAATTCGTCTTATCTTTTGGTGGAGCTTACATTTTGGGGATTACGGTTTTACACCTAATGCCCGCAGTATTTGTTGGCGGAGACCAAAAAATGGGCCTTTGGATTTTGGCAGGATTTATCATCCAACTCTTGCTAGAACAGCTTTCTATGGGCGTGGAACATGGACATATTCATGCGCCTCATAAAGGTCGTTCTATTTTTGCGATTCAATTGATGTTGGGTTTATGCATTCATGCCTTTTTGGAGGGGATTCCATTGAGTCATTACGGAGCCGTTCACGAGCATTTACCTGGGGGAGGACATGATCATACTAATCATTTATTTTTTGGCGTTTTACTGCATAAGTTGCCCGCTGCATTTGCACTTGTCTTATTACTTCTATTATCCAAATTTCCTAAACCATTGATTGTGCTAGGTTTGTTTACCTTTGCTTGCATGACTCCTTTGGGTGCGGCGCTTTCCGAATACCTTGGTTCTCGTGGTTGGATGGATATTTATTGGCAAAAAGCTAGTACGGCGGTAGTTATAGGTTCGTTTTTGCACATTGCTACAACGATTTTATTTGAGTTAGATACTTCGAGTCACCATCAAATTCCTTGGAAAAAATTGATTGCTATTTTATTAGGATTGGGGATTGCGGTAGCTACGATGCACTAGTTTGATGGAGACAAAAAAAAGCAGCAGCTCGTAAGCTGCTGCGGGAATAGATATGTTCATGTAGTCTTCACATTGGCTCTTATAGGCTCAATGTTTTTTTGTCTTTGATAAACGGTCGAACACCGCCGTCTAGTAAATATTCTTCTCCAGCTTCGCTGATGTAATAGATGCGAATCTCGTAATTCTTACCTTCCTTTTTTTGATTGTTGAAGTAAGCAATCTCGATCATATTGCCATCAAATTTGAATTGTACGCCTTTAGAATCCTGATCACTGTTTGGAAAATTAGGATTACTTTCGACGAAAGACAATACTTCTTTGGTATCAGAATCTACAATTTTCACCACAAAGTTTTGATCCAACAATTGATCGAAAGAAGGATTCTCTAAGTAGAAGTCGATTAAAGTATACTTCCATTTTTTTCCCTTTCTTCTAATTTTAGTCAAATGCTTATTGGTAAATTGCTTTTTCTTTGCGCGGATTTTAGAAAATCGAATCGTCGTATTATTAACGATAGACTGAATGAGTTTGAATTTTCTTTCACTTGCTTCCCTGTCCAAAATCTCCGCTGCAAGACGTTTTTCCTCTTGTGCTTGCTCTTCTTTTAGAATTTGTAGCTGCTCTAACGAAGCTTTAATTTGTTTTTTCTCCGCTTCTAAGCTTTCGATTTTAGCTTGAGCATTTTGATCTTGATGCGCTAGATTCCTGATTTTGGTTTTTAACTGTTGGTAATCCTTCTCGTATTTTTTTAACTTTTTAGTGAGTTTTTTCACTCGTCGGCGTTGACTGCGAAGGCTTTTCTTAAGACCAACCAATTGGCTTTCCAAATCTTGGATACTATCTCTTAGTACAACTACTAATTGATTAAGCTCTTGGTTTTTTTCGGTGAGTAATAGATTGTCTTTTTCTTCCGTGACGAGCGTCTCTTCTAAAAAAGCAATATCTTTTGAATTTTCTTTTAGTTTAATTTTTGAATCATTGAGTTCTCCTCTTTGGATGCCAGTAAAAATAGCTAATCCTAAAATGAGAATAGACCCAAGGACAATGGGAATGGTTCTAGTCATGTCTCTTAGTGTTTAATAATTAAAAATGTGCAGTAATGGCTCCACGAGAGTGTCATTAGTTGCGATTAAAAAGCACCACCTGTTTAAGATTTAAATGGGTTAGGTGGAGCGTATTTTTTTATTGAATTTGTTTTAAAATGGGGGTTGAAATTAATTGTAAGCGCTTGGTTTTCAAGATGAAGCTCTATTTTTTTTTCGTAGCCATAGCTACGGTGAAAAAAATTAGCTGAAATATTGGAAATCAATGGCTTGCAAATAAATCATCTAC
>JBGCFY010000196.1:0-17339 GCA_045110315.1 Saprospiraceae bacterium | reverse complement strand
AATTAGTTGTAAGCGCTTGGTTTTCAAGATGAAGCTCCATTTTTTTTTCGTAGCCATAGCTACGGGGAAAAAAATTAGCTGAAATATTGGAAATCAATGGCTTGCAAATAAATCATCTATCTATTTTAAAACAACTTCCTTATTAAAAATTTAAAATTCTAATTATGTTTAAAAACACAGACTCAATGAACAAAGTAAGTTTTAAGCTCGTCATGAGCTTGATACTCTGCTGCTTTTTTAGCTCCATTCAGGTATTTGCATCTAGTCACCGAGAAGCGCCGATCATCTCTAATGATCCACTTGCAGATAATACGGACTTGTACGCTTTTAGAAGCCCCGACAATCCCAATATGATTACCATTATTGCAAGTTACGTTCCTTTTCAATTACCACACGGAGGACCAAACTATTATTCTTTCGGAGAGAATATTCGCTACGAGATTCACATTGACAACAATGCTGATGTACCTGGCGACGAAGTGACTTACCGATTTACGTTTAGCCAAACCAACGAAGACCCAACCACATTTTTCAATATCCGTTTGGGTGCACAAAATTTAAAAACAACTTATACTTTAGAAAGAAGTATGGACGGTGGGCAAACCTTCACGACGATCCTTGAGAATGGAATCGTACCGCCAAATAACATTGGAGATCGTTCCATTACTTCTGCGGTAGGACTAAATACAACTTATGATGCGTTGATGCAAGAAGCAATTTTGACTACAAGCACTGGCGAAATGGTATTTGCTGGTCCTTCTGATGATCCTTTTTTCGTAGACCTTGGTGGTGTATTCGACTTAGGAGATTCTCCTCGTCAATCTGGTCAAATCAGAGACGGTGTAGGTTGCTATAACGTTAGTACGATTGCAATCCAAGTACCCATTAGCACTTTAGTGAAAGCAGGTGCAAATCCTTCTCCGGTAAGTATTTTAGATTCGGACTACATCATCGGTGTATGGGCTTCTGCTAGTCGTCCACAAATCAGAACCTTAACGGCTGGTGGCGAAGATTTTTCTGGAGACTGGGTACAAGTATCTCGTCTTGGAATGCCATTAACAAATGAGGTTGTTATTCCAATCGGTCAAAAAGATTTTTGGAATTCGATTACACCTTATGATGAAATTACCGATACCACTTTAGATGAGTATTTCTACAACCCTGAGTTAGGTCTTTATATGGATGATGATTTATTTGGTACCGCAGTACCTGCCCTATCAAGTTTAAGAATTCAAAGAAATAGTTTACAAGCCTTTGACTTCGGTAATGGCAACGATGGTCTTTTTGCATTGAAAGGTAGTCCTGCAGTAGCCGGAACAGCTTTGGATGATGCGATCTTTGGTACTTTATTATTGCCTGGTCCAGGAAAACCGAGATCAGTAGATTTATGGCCTGCATTCCATACCGGTGTACCTAACTTTCCACCGTATCAATTAGCAACTGGAAAAGAAGGAAATCCATTAGCTGCTGGTAAACCTTTTATCAACAACTTCCTACCGAATGGTGGAGATATGTTGCGTTTGAATATGGCCGTCCCAGTAACACAGCGTGATGATCCAAACTTTAGCTCTAATGGTTTAATTGCAGCGGCTGTATTAGGATTAACCGACCCTAATTACAACTCAAGTCCTGACCTTCAAATGATTCCTAATATGGATGGTTTCCCTAATGGTCGTAGATTAGAAGATGATGTAACGAGAATTGAATTACAAGCAGTTGGTGGTGCTGTATTAGCAGCAATTGGATTGTGGTATGATGATTACGAAGCTGGAAGTGCAAACCCCGTGACGGAAGACTTAGTCAATGTATTAAGTTTCAGTACAGGTGTAGTGAAAAATGACCTCCCATTTAGCAACACTTTCCCATACGTTGCGATGGCACATAGTGGAACTGGAGATTGTAGCGGAGTAGCGGTAGAACCCGTTGTAGTTGTAGATCCAAATAGTGCGGACCTAGAATTAACCGTTGATGTACCTTCAAGTGAATTTGACTTGTACGTAAAGGTACCTTATACAATTACGGTAACAAACCAAGGTCCTGCTACTGCACAGGATATCAATGTACAAGCTGGCATTCCTGACGGAGAAGCTTACGGTGGAAACGAAGAGCCTAGCAAAGGTGAGTACAGCTTATTCTTTGAGAATTGGAATATTCCAAGTTTAGCCGCAGGAGAAAGTGCGACCTTAGTTTTAAGAGTATTCCCTAAATCTGATAACGCAGTAATCCGTAATTTCTTCCAAATCAAAACTTCTGATAAAGTTGATCCAGATTCAACACCAGGAAATGATACGGATGAAGTAGCAGACGAAGACGATGAAGCTCTAGTAGAATTATCCTTAAACGACGAGGATGATTTTAATGCACCAACCTTAGAGAAGACGAGCTTAGACGATAAAGGTACTTCTACTTCAAGTGTAAAAAACGTTTTCCCAAATCCCGTTTCAGATCTTTTAAATATCGAATTAAAAAGCGATCAAGATAAAAGAATGAACGTATTCGTTTATGACCTCAGTGGTCGTATCGTATTGGAAACTTCCGTTAACGTTACGAAAGGAGAAAATACTTTAGGTGTATCGACTACTGACTTAAATAGTGGTATCTACTTCTTGAGTATGCCAGAACTATTAAATGAAAACAATCGAATTAAGTTTGTCAAAGAGTAATCTCAAACTTAGTCAAAAAGCTTAGTTAAAAGTAGGTTAAATAAAAAATGTTCCACTTCCTTCAGTTGAGGTGGAACATTTTTCTTTGTCTTATTTTTCAAAATATTTTACACAAAAATCAATTTTCCTTATTACTTACTCGACATACTTTTAATTCCTTGCATGATTTCCAATTCCGTTTTATCTTTCCAACGACCACCTGTAAAATCAGGAAACGGCAAGGGCAAACTTTTACTTGCTACCGACAATTCTGACAAGGGCGTAATCGCACTCCACATCACACCATCATAAACATTCATATCCAAGGGCAAGCCAAGGTTTAAACAACTAATTAATCGGTACATCATGACAAAATCCATCCCGCCGTGACCTTGCTTAAATTCCTGGCTAATCGTTTTTAACTTCGTAATCATGGGATGCGTATATTTAGTTTTATAGCTTTGATAAGCTTCTGCTTCCAACCAACGGTGTCCCCAAAAAACAGGTTCTTCGGAATCAATAAACAATCGACTCGGATAGCCATCGTGTACCGCTTTGGTGCCAACTACTTTATTGATTCGAGAGTACGGTCGTCCGGTGTGTACATCAAACTGCAACAACATCGTTTTCCCTAACTTCGTTTTAATCATCGTAGAATTCATATCTCCGCAACGAAAAGCCGTATACGACGACTTCATTCGCTTCGCCGTTTGACTTAAGTTCAGTTCCCTCGAACTCATCGACGTTAAATAATCGTACGTATCGCCTCGTCCAATGTGCATATAAAAACTTAAAGGTCCCAATCCGTGCGTAGTATAAAAATTACCATCTCTATTGATGTGATGCTTAAGCCGCCATTGACCTTGGTAATAATCTTCACTCAACATATGTGCCCTCAAGTCGTGTAAGTACGCCCCTTCCGCGTGCGTCAAATCCCCAAAAACACCATTTTCGATCATGTTGAGCACAAACAATTCTTCCTCATTGTAACAACAATTCTCAAGCATAATACAATGCCGCTTTGTTCGCTCTGCCGTTTCCACTAAAGCCCAACAATCAGATAAAGAATATGCAATCGGTACTTCCGTCGCTACGTGTTTACCATGATTCATTCCGAACAAAGCCATGGGCGTATGCCATTCCCAGGGCGTAGTAATCAATAACAAATCGACATCGTCTCGCTTCGCTAAATTTTCCCAATCGTTTACCCCTTTACTATACGTTTGAGGTTTAGTTTTTTGCCACTTACTTAACTTCTCTTGCGCAATTTCAACATTTTTCGGTTTCAAATCTGACAAGCCAACAATTTCTGCTTGCCCTTTTTCTACCAACCATTGCAACATTTCCAAAAGTGTTTTACCACGATTTCCCAAACCAATAATTCCGACTCGTACTTTCTTAATGGGCGCAGCTTTAAAACCAAACATACTTCCTTTCGTATCCTTGCTGCTATCTTTAATCATTTCTAAAATGGCTTGATCCTCTTTTCCGTAAGCGCTAAATGGTACCGTTAGAAAAGCCGACGCACCAAGCAATGATTGTAAAAATTTTTTGCGATCCATACTGTTAGATTTTTAGATATTGAAATTCGTAATACCTGACCCTCAAGTCAAAATACTCCTTGCGTGATGAAGATACAATCTTAATTGGGAAAGCGAAAATAAAATGTAATAGCCAACATCGTATCTTGAAAACTAAAGCTTCCTTTACTTTTCCATTTAAGTACTTAACACCCATTTATTTCAAGGAAAAAAAACCAACAAAAATTTAGCCTTTAAAAATCCTCCACAGTTGCGAGTCTTGTAACTTTTAACTAACCTTGTACACTCAACACGCTAATACCACTTATGCTCCAATTTGACCAACCTGCAATTTTTCAATCCTTCCCTAAACTTGTTACCGCGCAAAGCACTCGTCACGGTGGCATCAGCCCCGCACCTTACCAAAGCTTAAATCTAGGTTTACATACCAAAGATCAAAAAAAGAATGTTTACGAAAACCGGCGACGCTATTTTGCTGCATTAGGTATTGAGACAGATCAACTTGCCTACAGCCATCAAGTACACCAAGATCAAATTATCGAGGTAAAAAAGGCAGGTAGTTACGAAGGCTTCGATGCGTTAATCACCCAACAGACCGACGTCTTTTTAAGCGTCACCATCGCAGATTGTACACCCATTTTGATTTACGACGCACAGGCAAAAGTCGTCGCTGCCATTCACGCGGGTTGGCGAGGAACCGTCGCACAAATCGTTGCAAAAACGCTCGCTCGGATGCAAGCGAAATACCAAACGCAAGCCAAAAATTGTTATGCTTACATCGGTACTTGTATCGACGCGAAAAACTTTGAAGTCGGAGCAGAGGTAGCCGAAAAGTTTTCGCCTGCACTAAAAACGTGGTCACCGGATCGACAAAAATTTCTGATAGACCTTAAAACAGCAAACCAGCAGCAATTACTCGCTGCTGGTTTGCCAGCCCATCAAATTGAAATTGCGACCACTTCTACCATTATAGATAATCATCGCTACTTTTCCTATCGTCAAGAAAAAACAACGACCGGTAGAATGCTCGCCGTAATCGGAATGCGTTCTTAAAATTACTTACAATCCAACCTTCTCCAACTCGATATAGAATACGAGTTCAGACTTTGCAGGAATAGAAGGTGGTCTTCCTTCTTCTCCATAAGCCAGTTGATACGGAATGAAAAAGGTTGCCTTTGCCCCTTCTGATAATAAAGCCATTCCTTCGTCCCAGCCCTTGATCACTTGACCGCGTCCCAACATAAATTCGAAGGCTTCTCCCCTTTTGAAAGAGTTGTCAAATGGTGATCCGTCTAGTAGAAAACCTGAATAGTGTGCTTTTACTTTTTTGCCAGCAACGGCGGGTTTTCCTGTTCCACGTTGATGTACAACATATTTTAACCCCGAAGCCGTCGTTTGTATTTTTTCACTCAACTGACCTGCTTGGTAAGCGGTGATTAATTGCTTCGTTTCTGTCGCAATAACACCTTCTTTTTGCTTCAACGCTTCTCGTTCCAGTGCGACCGCTTCTTTGGTCCTTACGGATAATAATTTTAATCGGAAATTTAACACATCTTCTTTCGAAAGGCTCGGTGGCAGATTGGGAATAGAGTCCAATCGCTGATTGACTTGAATGCTATCACCTGCCGTTAGCAACGTGATGATTTCAAAAGTAGGAGGAACGGGGTTAGGCACTTTTGATACTGGCGGAATCACTTGTGTAAAAGGACTCTTTTTATCGTACGTAGATTGCAATATAGTTGTATCATTTTTCAAAACAACTAAATGAAAAACTACTTCATCTCCCTCTTTGATTTTAGGCCCTTTATTATCCGTATACTTCGTATAAGTATAGCCCGAAGCCGTTACTCCTTTGATTGGCAACGCAGGCAATTTTGCTTTGGCTAATTGTTTACCTCCGGTGCAAGCCACCAAACAAAGACCAACAAAAAGCAGTAACAAGTAATTTATATTTTTCATGAATACAATTTTATGAATAAAATGAGGCTGCAAAGCTAAAAATAAAATGGAAGTCTTCCTTGAGAAACTCCATCTTTTACCACTTTCACTACCGAACAGGTAGTTATCCATTTTGATTTGCTGAAAAACGTAAGGAATGCTGCAACTGCCTTATAAAAAAATTAGTATGCAAACATGAGAGAGAGGTTGATCGCTTGAAGATCGAATTAGTTTTGCAAAGCCGCTACTTTTTCAATTTTTAGGCTCTTCGCTACCGTAAAATAAAAGGTTGTTCCTTTGTTCAAACTGGAATCAAACCAGATGGTTCCTTCGTGGCGATTAATGATCCTTTTGCACAAAGCTAAACCTATGCCCGTCCCTTCAAATTCTTCGCGGCGATTAAGTCGTTTAAAAATTTCAAATACTTTTTCTTGAAATTGAGGTTCGATGCCAATTCCATTATCCTTCACGGAAAATAGCCAATCTTTTTCTCGTTCTTGGTGACTCAGGATAATGATTGCTTTTTTATTTTTATTAAATTTTAACGCATTCGCAAGAAGATTATAGAATACAATGCTTAGCTGATTAGGTTCGCAATCTAATTGCTGCGGTAATTCGTGCACCCAAATTTCTGCATTACTTTCCTTGATGCGCTGCATTAAATCTTGGAGTTTTACGCCAATCATTTCATTCAAATCTATCGTTTTAAATTCCACATCTTTGCGCCCCACTTTAGAATATTCCAAGAGGCTACTAATGAGCTTAGACATTCGTCCTACGCCACCTTTGATAAATTCGAGGTATTCTTTTCCTTCTTTTGATATTTTCGCTCCCTCTCTGCGATTTAGTAACTGCACAAAATTACCAACCGTCCGTAGAGGTTCTTGTAGATCGTGTGAAGCGATATAAGCAAACTGCGCAAGATCCTGATTAGAGCGCAATAGTTCTTCGTTAGAATTTTGGAGACTTTGCGTACGTAACGCGACCTGCTCTTCTAGTTCCTCATTTTGCCGCTTTAGTGCTGCTAGTAATTTTCTAATTTCCTCATCGTCCTTTTTTTTCTGGGTAATATCTTGAATCATCGCAATATCATACTTCACATTGCCCGCCGCATCTCTCGCCACGGCAACGGTCGTGTGTGCCCATACGGTAGACTTATCTTTTCGGATGTACTTTTTTTCCATCTCAAAAAGCTCAAGTTCTCCGTGCCATACTTGATGATATTTTTCTTTGTGAACACCTCGATCTGCTGCCTCTGTAATATCTGCAACTTTCTTTTGTGCTAACTCTTCCTTGCTGTAACCCAGCATTTTCCTAAACTGGGTATTACTCTGTCCCAAATAATCGTCATGATGGGTACCGAGTACAACTCCAATTGGAATTTCTTCGAACAGACTTCTAAATAGCGATTCACTTTCAATGAGTTTTTGTTCCGTTTTTTTCCGTGCGGTGATATTTCTAAAGTTAAATGCTTTTCCCGAAATTTCTCCTACGTCCATGCTCAAGACTTGGGCATATACTTCAAAAAAACGACCATCGTGCAACGCTATTTCAACGGATGATACCACCGTAGCTCCATTTTCTAATTGTTCCAATTGTTCAACAAAAGCTGCAGAGTCTATAATTTTAACCAGTAAGTAGCCTAGTGTTTTTTTTAGTGATTGTCCCGCAATCATTTCTTCCGCAAGCTGCCACATTTCCAAAAATTTCTTATTGGCACAGATTGAATTTTGGGCTTTATCAACAATTAAGACACCATCAACGCCTGATTCGAGCGTAGCTTGCATCAATAAAGCATTCCCCTCAATTTTCTTCCGCTCTACTGCAAGCGAGTGCTCTTGAGTAGATATTTCTTTCCTATAGATACTAAGCGCTGCCATTTGTATAATAAAAGCGACAAATAAAGCTGGATAAGAATACCACGGTGCATTACTTAATAATTTAGGCTCAGGGCTATAAATCATCACGGCAACACTCACTAGCATAAATGTCGCAAAATAAAATGCATAAAAGTAAATGTATTTTTCGTGGCGATACAGTAAGTAAATCAAAGTTACAACAGGAAAAAAGCCGACGATCGCATACGTACCATTTCCTCCAATAAAAACAGCTAACAGAATCAAGGGACCAACACTTGTCAACAATACATGCTGACCAAGAACTAGCCGATTCATTCGAATAAAACCGTAGGCTACTGCTAGCAACAGCGCACTACCAAGCCCCATGATTATTCCTCCGAAATTAGCAATACAATAATTAAAACAAAGGAATAGCGACACAAAAAGAACACTTGTGGCTACGACTTTCTGTAGTACACGACCTTGTAAATTATTCATCTTAAGAATATCTTGCTTAGGTTCAGCATCATTTGGGCCCTGAAAAAAATTAATCATATATAAACAAAACTACAATACGTGTACCAATTTTGAAATTAAGCTGATTCCGCGGAGGTTTATCTTAAAAAAAGCACAATACTAAGGAGGGCTGAAAGTAAGCGGAGGAGAGAAAGTAACAAAGTTAGTAGTCTTTTTGACGGGATGTCGTAGACTCGGACTACTTATTGGGAGTACGCTTTCGCGCAATTATTTATTAGGAGTAGAAACTGGTTTTATGCCAGCCAAATACCCAAACAATCATTAGAGAAAAGTAACAATGCTTGGTTAGCCTGCAGGTTAAACGCATCAAATATTCATCCCGTAGAATAGAAGAGAAATATTGATTTTTGAATATCTAATCTTGAATATTGATTGAAAAATGATCAAACGTTACCAAAAATGGATAACAAATCAGTATTCAAGATCTCATTACTCAGTATTCAAAATCCCATTACTCAATATTCATTATTTAAAAATAATTTGATGCGTTTAACCTAGTTAGCCTGTTCTTTTCTCCAAAGAAATATTATGTTTTTAACATCCGTAGTACTTTATGCTAAAATTCTAACTGAAAGTTACGGTTGTAAAGCATGACTACTGTCGATATAAATAGAACAAAGAAGATAAAAGCAAACATTAAACAGTATCCTTTTCGTCCATAATTTAGGTTGTCGTTCTGATCCATTTTCTTTTAATTTACGCAATTCATGACAAATGTTCTGCAAAGAAAAACAAAAAAACAAAAACATCAAAAAAGGAATCAATATTCTGTTCAATTCTCTCTTTTTCTTTTCCTTATTTGATCAAATGCTGGAGCGTTTAGCTTTTTTTAATAAAAAAGATTAGTAATAAGGGGTAAGAAAAAATTGAATCGCCATTAAATTGTCTTAATACTTAAGTGCTAAGACTAAATCTAATGTAATTTAACTTTGCATTAGTGCTTACTTAATTTAAACAACTTCTGAGCCAAGATGGTTAACTCAAAATCAAATTCTTTGTACAAAACTTAGCATTTTTTTGGGTTTTCTTTCCTGTTTTTCTATCTTTAGTCAAAGGTAATATTTTACTTTACGTCAAAGTATTCGGATAAGATTGAGCAATAACATGATAAATGCCCAAATTTTCTTCAATCCTTTACCTGTCTTAAGACCCATCGGTCTAATTTAAACTAAACAATTTTTTTTGCGCAATCATTTTTCGAAATGAAGCGAGTCTCGTATCCACGCGTTAGCGAAGCGATGACCTTGTATAACTGCAGATAAACTACGTTTTGTCTATCAGTTTTACGCCATAAGAATTGTTCATCGTTCTATTTTTTGCTCTCCTGCGATAAGTCACCCGCTTATTTTCAACCAAGTAGTGCTTCGTACCAACGATCATGGGTAGTTACCTGCACGCATTAGCCTAAGCTATGCCTAGCAGGAAGTATCATTTGTGGTGCCAAGTAGTATGCTTTATCATAGAAGTTGTTGAAAGAGTAATAAGGCTTTTCTTACCCAAGAAAGTTGCACGAACACCATATTGAAACAACTTCTAAGTACTTATTTCATAGAAGTTGTTTAATAATTCGTAACCATTTTTGGCGTTTTCAAACAACTTCATATTCTAAATTCTAAAAAAATCATTACAAATGAAAAAAATATCCTTAGGTTTAATACTAACACTTTGCCTAGTCTTTACCCAAATCGGTACGGCTCAAAATAATGCAATTTACCCTGCGAATTCATTGACACCAGGATCACAAAATTCAACATTAGGTCGCAACGCTGGTGCAAGTTTACTAACCGGTTCAGAAGATAATACTTTACTCGGCGTAGGTGCCGGATTTCGAGAAGAGAAAGGAGACCACAATACCGTTATTGGCGGTTTTGCCAACGTAAATGTCGTTGGTGGTTTTGAAAACACAACACTGGGCTACAATGCAGGCTCTGATTTTACCGCTTATGCTTCCAAATACAATGTCAATCTGGGTGCACACGCTGGATCACGAGTCAAAGGAGATGGCAATGTTTTCATTGGCTGGCGAGCAGGAGAAAATGCAGGGAATTTCAGCCAAAAATTATACATTAATTCTGGTGCTGGCACACCGCTTATTTTTGGTGACTTCACCGCCAATCGGGCAGGAATCAATACAACTACTCCAATCAGTACCTTTGACGTCGTAGGAAATTCTTCGCTTTTAACGGATGCCGGTACAACAGCTGCTAACCTAGATAGTAATCGGGCGACAATGGCAGGAGAAACAGATGGTGCTTCTTGTAAACTATATGGTTTTCGGGCTCAATCTAATGCTAAGTATTTAATCACTATGGGCATGAATCAAAAAGTTCCTACCATTTTTTGGGGAGAAGGAGACCTCAATTTCAATTACAGAAATACGAGTTCTAGTTCTTGTTCTAAGCGTTTACTCCGCATGGGAAGTAACGTTGGTGGTTCTGGGTTACAGCTGATCTTCGAAGGATCTGGATTAGTAACCGGTTCTTGGACCGTACTATCTGATCGCAAGGTGAAGCAAAATATCCAAAGTATTCCTCAAGCAATTGATTTAGTAAAACAATTAAACGGGGTAAGCTACGAATATAACGCAGCAGCAGCACCAGACAAAGTTTTCCCAAAAGGCAGAGTTTACGGCTTTATCGCACAGGAGGTACAAAAAGTAATTCCTGAAGTCACAACGAACATAGCAGAGAGTGACCTCATCGGAATCAAATACACCGAAATTATTCCACTATTGACCGAAGCCGTTAAAGAGCAACAAACAATCATTGATCACCAAAATGAAAAAATCACCGCACTGGAAGACCGACTACAACGCATCGAAGAAATGCTACTCGGAGCAGATCCTACCGCTGCACCAGCAAATAAAGAAAAAGGAGCATTTTCTCAAAGTGTAGTCTTAGGACAAAATCGTCCGAATCCTTTTGGTCAAAGTACAACCATTGATTACGTGCTACCAGCAAATATTCAAAATGCACATTTAGCCGTTTTTGACCTTAATGGTAAAGTTATTCAGCGTACTAACCTTAGTGATACCAAAGGAAGTGTAACGCTTGATGCTAGCCAATTCAGTAATGGAACTTACGTCTATACGCTTAGCGCAAATGGGCGAAACTTGGCTACTAAAATCATGCTTATCCAAAAATAAGCAAGCACGCTATTTAGTAAGTACTAAGACAAAATTTTTTTGCCATTAAATTGTGTTAGATTTTGATCAGTATTGAGGCACGAAAACCGCCCTAAGCCTTTGCTTAGGAAGGCTTTGAGTAACGAAGAGACTGCTCAAAAGAGGATGCAAGTTAATCAGTGAATTAATTTGTCTTAGTACTTATTCGTACCACAAGAAATTTGATTTGAGTATTTTGGCTACTTGGAACAGTAATGCTCCAAGTAGTCTTTTTTTGCGATGATCTTCTGAGTAGTTTATAGTACTCTTATTGAAGTTGTTTTAAAATGATGTTAGCAACCGAAGGTAAAGGCTTGTAAGTCAGGACGAAGCTCTTTTGCATCCCATCCGCAAGCGGTAAATTCTATTCAGAATTTATACAGCCATAGCTGCGGTGACGAGAAATAAGGGAAAGTAATGGATTGCAATGCGTTACCTGTAGGTATTACGATCTATTTTAAAACAACTTCATTATAATTTAGCACATTTTTCTTTCAACCAAGCTTTTTCCGACGCATCAACTGCTGGTGCCAACTTTTCAAAGACCAACGCATGATAATCGTTTAACCAATTTATTTCACGAGGCGTAAGCATTGATTTCTCAATCAAACTTTGATCGATAGGAAATAAGGTTAAGGTTTCAAATTTTAAGAAATCTCCAAATTCGTTTTTTACCGCTTCGCGCGTTAAAACCAAATTTTCAATTCGAATGCCATAAGCGCCAGTTTTATAAAATCCGGGCTCGTTAGAAGTAAACATACCCGGCACCAAGGCAGTTTTTCCCCTACTTGTCGTCGTACTTGCCGCAAAACCTTGTGGCGCTTCGTGTACGTTCAGAAAGAAACCTACCCCGTGTCCAGTTCCGTGTCCATAATTTAACGCTTCTTCCCATAGGTATTGTCGGGCGATTGCGTCTAATTGTATTCCAACCGTTCCCCGCGGAAATTGCATTTTTGCTAGTGCAATATGCCCTTTTAAGACCAAGGTATAATGCTGTTTTTGCTCCGCCGTAACGGCACCCAATGCCGTTGTACGTGTAATATCCGTCGTTCCATTTAAATACTGACCACCAGAATCTAAAAGTAAAATTCCTTCTTTCTTTACCATCGCACATTTTCCTTCCTCTGCACGGTAATGAACAATCGCTCCATTTCCTTGGTAACCGACAATTGCAGCAAAACTCTCTCCGTGGTAATCTCCCTGCGATTTTCTAAATCCAGCTAACTGTTCCGCAATCTCCGTTTCCGGAATCTCCCGTTGATCAAGTTCCGTTTCTAGCCAACGATATAACTTCGTTAACGCAACGCCATCTTTTACCATCGCATCTTTGATGTGTCCCACTTCTACTTCATTTTTAATTGCCTTAAGCGACATCGAAATGGTAGTTCCTTCAATAAGCTGCGCAGCACGAATACTATTAAATGCTTTTACACTCGTCGTCGTTGGATTCAGTAAAATACTTTCCGATAAGCCACCCAAGAAATGCTCCAAGCCATCATAAGGATGAAATCGAATACCATCTTCCGCAAAGCTAGTCCGTAAAGCAGCTGGCACTTTCGCCTCATCAATAAATAAGAACGCTTCCCTTTCCCCAATTACCGCATAGGCAATCGTCACGGGATTACAATCCACATCGTTCGATCGAATGTTAAAAATCCATGCAATGTTATCGAGCGTAGAAACCAAGTGATAATTGGCGCCTTGTGCTTTCATTTCCGTTCTAATTTGCGTCAGCTTCTCTCCCCTACTCATTCCTGCATACTTCACCTCATGTTCAAAAAATGGATACTTTGGCAAGTTAGGCCGATCTTTCCAAATCTCGCCGGGCAAATCTTTTTGATAGTCCAGTTTAATATTTTTAGGCGCGAGTATGCGTTCAATTCCACGGATTTGAGCAATTGAAAATAAGTTACCATCACAAGCAACCGTAGCTCCTTCCGGTAATTCTGCTAACAACCACTGTAAATGTTCCGGTGCGTGTGGAACTTGCTGCGGGTGCAACACCATTTCTGAACTAGCAAGCTCGTCTTCGGCTTGCAAAAAGTACCTCGAATCAGTCCAAAGTCCGGCGTGTGAGGATGTAATAATAACGGTTCCCGCCGACCCCGTAAAACCAGACAACCAAGTCCGCGTACTCCAATGTTCTGCAACGTATTCACTCTGATGTGGATCACTACTAGGAATTAAATAAGCATCAAATTTATTACTTGTCAGCAACACTCGTAGCGCTGTAATTTTCTCGTTGACCGTCATATCAAAATTATTTTGTTAAAATAAGTTGAACAAAAATACACATTTATTTTTTCTTATGAATCATAATATCTTTTGGGCATACGTGCAACATCTTTTGCATATAGCTCGTAAACTCCCCTATAAAATCTTTTTTTTTGCCATATTCAGGTATAATATTGTAGTTAATCCCTACTTTTCTCCTACAACAAAAGTTTCATTTTGTTGATATTTATATTTTATTTTAATATATTTTACATTTGATTTTAATGTTTTGGCATATTTTTTGATAAAAGTCGAGCCAAATCGAACATCTTAATAAAAAATGATTTATATTGTGAAAAACATTATCCGTATAACCAAGTTACGGAAGCATTAAAGAAGCAAATATATTACCTTGATTTTAAGCGTTGATACAGCGCTTAAATTCACTAATAAAATTCATTATATCGATAACTATTTATTCATTAATTGATCTCTAGCACTATAACCCCCATTATAACGCAACTAAGAAACTAATCTACAAGATTAGTGTTTCTTAGAGAGAACCAATTCCTAATAATTCCCATGTTAAAGCAGAATCTTAGTCACAAATTACTACAAAAGTTGTCTCCGCAGCAGATTCAACTAATGAAGTTGCTACAAATTCCTACTGCTACTCTTGAGCAACGCATAAAAGAAGAATTGGAGGCTAATCCTGCCCTAGAGGAAGGAGAAGAACGCGATGAAATGGTGGAACTCGCCAAATCCTCCGAAGAAAATTACTCGGAAGAGAATGCGACGCCAGAAACGGAAGAGCCTACGACGCCAGAAGAATTTGAATTGGACGATTATATCAATGAATACATCGAAGATGATCCTTCTAGCTATAAATTAAAAGCAAATAATTACTCTGCTGACGATGAAGAAAAAACAATTCCCATCGCCGTAGAGCATACTTTCCACGAATACCTTGAAGAGCAATTGGGGCTGCTCGATCTCAAAGATGAGCGCTTAGTCAAAATTGCCAAACAAATTATCGGAAGTATTGATGATGATGGTTATTTGAGAAGAGAACCACGGGCGATTATCGACGACTTAATGTTTTCACAAAACATCCATGCCGATATCGATGAAATTACTTTTTTACTCGGTTGCATACAACGCTTTGATCCTCCGGGTATCGGATCGCGCGATTTGCAAGAATGTTTACTCATTCAATTGGATCTTAAAGCACAAACCGTCGAAGAAGAATACCAAACTTCGCTCCGTCTAGGACAACGCATTATCGGTGAATACTTTAATGAGTTTTCCAAAAAACATTATCAAAAATTACAGCGCTACCTTAGCATCACGGAAGACCAGCTAAAACTAGCCATCGACGAAATACTCAAACTTAATCCGAAGCCTGCAAGTGGTCATTATAGTAACTCTAGAACACTCCACTACATCGTTCCAGATTTCACCATCGTTAATCGCGAGGGAGAACTAGACTTAACACTTAACTCAAGAAATGCTCCCGATCTTCGGATCAACGAGCAGTACAAAGATATGCTACAGTCTTATCAAGTACACAAAAAAAATAATCGCTCCGTTAAGAAACAAAAAGAAGCGGTACTCTTTATCAAACAAAAAATTGATTCCGCTAAATGGTTTATTGACGCCATTCGACAACGTCAGCAAACGATGTATAAAACAATGTATTCCATCATGCAGTACCAGTATGATTTTTTCCGTACCGGAGATCAGAAAAAACTGCGCCCAATGATTCTTAAAGACATTGCCGATATTACAGGACTAGATATTTCTACCGTATCCAGAGTAGCTAATAGTAAGTTTGTACAAACCGAATTTGGTACGAAAAGACTCAAAGATTTCTTTTCAGAATCTTTACAGACCGATAGTGGAGAAGAAGTTTCGACACTAGAAGTCAAGAAAATTTTGACCGATATCATTGCCGAAGAAAATAAACGCAAACCTTTTTCCGACGAAAAGCTCAAAAATATTCTTCGTGAAAAAGGCTACAACATCGCACGACGAACCGTAGCGAAGTACCGCGAGCAACTTAATATTCCCGTAGCTCGACTACGAAAAGAATTATAACGTACATTTTTTTGCAATCTTTTGAAGGCAGAAAAGCGAGTATCGCTTTTCTGCCTTTTTTTTGACCACAAGACTACGACACCACAGTATTGCGATCTAATGCTCTTATAATAATTGCGCACGCTTTGCGAATTTCATCAAAACTAATAATCAACGGTGGTGCAATTCGTAAACTCCAACTATTGAATAAAAACCAATCAATAATTAATCCTTCCTCCAAACAATCTTTAATTACTGCTTGTACAAAATCAAAGTCGGACAACTCTACCGCCATCATCAATCCAGCACTTCTCACCTCCCGAATCTCAGGATGTACGAGCAAAGATCTAAAGAGTGCTTCTTTTTCCTTAACCTGACTAATCAAATCTTCCGCTAGCAGTGTTTCTAAAGTTGCCAAAGCTGCCGCACAACTAACTGGATGTCCACCAAAGGTCGTAATGTGCCCTAAGATTGGATTGAAGGACAATACTTTCATCATTTCCTGACTCGCGACAAACGCACCAATCGGCATACCGCCCCCCATTCCTTTTGCCAGTAATAAAATATCGGGGACAATACCGTATTGCTCGAAGGCAAATAAACTGCCCGTACGACCATAGCCCGCTTGAATTTCATCCAAAATTAATAAGGTACCCGTTTCTGTACATTTTTGGCGAAGCTTTTTTAAATAGTCGCCACTCGGTCGACGCACTCCCCACTCGCCCTGTACCGTTTCAACAATCACCGCCGCAGTTTGCTCGGTAATTGTTCTCAGACAAAATTCACAATTAAATTCAATATGTTTAACGCCAGGCAATAATGGTCGATACGCTTGTACAAAAGTAGGGTCGTCCATCAAACTTGCTGCACCTTGCGAACTCCCGTGATAAGCATTTCTACAAGCAATAAATTCCATTCTCCCCGTATAACGTTTCGCCAGTTTCATTGCCCCCTCTGTTGCCTCTGTCCCTGAGTTGACAAAATAAACGCTATCCAAGTTTGGTGGTAAATGACTCGTCAACAAATCTGCCAGCTGAATTTGAGGTGATAATAAATACTCGCCATACACCATGGTATGCAAGTACAAGTCTGCTTGTGCCTTAATCGCTGCAACAACCTTAGGATGGCAATGCCCTAAGCAACTTACACCGATTCCAGCAATTAAATCCAAATAAGATTTATTATCTTTATCGTATAAGTAAACACCGGCTGCATGATCGATTTCTAGCAGCAGTGGAAAAGCACTCGTCTGTGCCATATAGTTCAAAAAAGCTTGTCGAAGTGTCGTCATTTTTTAATCATCTAATTTGAGTGAAGTTGTTTAAAACAAAAAAATATTTTCAGGAAAAACAACTTCCGTGTAAAACGCTCGTTTTCTCCCTTTGCACGG
>JBGCFY010000195.1:0-46571 GCA_045110315.1 Saprospiraceae bacterium | reverse complement strand
TGCTTTTTTTTTTTTTTTACTCATGTAGGTGTTTGCTTTTATTTCCTTATGTTTTGGTGTTTGGTCTATCCATCATCTGAGTTTGAAGTCTTTTTTTATTCTTTTAGCTAAGATCAATTGGTCAAAGATATTTTTCGCATTTTCATTATGGATTGCCGTCAATTTATTCTTAGAAGCAATCAGTTATTACTACGATGCAGACAACTATATTTACCAGCTCGACTGGAGTAAGTTCCTACCCTTACTAGCCATTGCATTGCTCCTTTTGCCCATTCAGACTTCTTTCGAAGAATTATTATTGCGTGGTTACTTAATGCAAGGTATTGCCAATATTTCAGCCTATCGTTGGATTCCTTTAGTATCGACTTCCATTATTTTTGGCTTAGTTCACGGGATGAATCCCGAAGTGCAAGCGTTTGGAGCGGGCGTGATGATGACCTATTATATCGGTATCGGCTTGTTTCTTGGAATCATTACCTTGATGGATGATTCGCTGGAATTGGCACTCGGAATTCATGCTGCTACCAACATTTATGGAGCGCTAATGCTTAGTTTTGAAGGTTCCGTCTTACAAACACCTGCTATTTTTCGTTTAAAAACGGTCAATGTTGACTTTATGATTCCTGCATTTTTAGCCTTAAGTTTGCTTTTCCTTTATATATTTGCCAAAAAATACAAATGGAAAGACTGGCATAAAATATATGGACCAGTTAATTTCGTTTATTTTAAAGCAGCTGCGGAACAAGCTGATGATCGAATTGCTTAAGTACTAATAATGCTTATAAGGCAACTTGAAAACAGGCAAGTCATGCTTGCAACAAATCATTTTACCTAACGAAGAAGTTTTTTTGAAAAAGACGAGGGAGAGGATAGATTTCCCCACCTGAATTTCAACTTAACTTTTCATAAACTAAGTAGTAACGTGAAACAAATATCACTTTTATTATCCCTTTTAAGTTTTCCCATCCTTTTACTCGCTCAGCCGGATCGCTGGCAACAAAGAGCTGAATATAAGATGGAAATTGATTTTAACGTAAAAAAACACCAGTATAAAGGCAAACAAACCTTGGTGTATTTCAACAATTCTCCCGAAGCACTAGATAAAGTTTTCTACCATTTATACTTCAATGCTTTTCAGCCAGGTAGTATGATGGACGTTCGGTCAACGACTATTGCTGATCCTGATCGGAGAGTCGCTTCCCGTATTTCTAAGTTGAAAAAAGATGAAATCGGGTATCAAGAAGTAAAAACTCTTCGGCATAATGGTAAAAAGGTAAGTTTTAAAACGGTAGGAACCATTTTAGAAGTTTCGCTCAACGAAGCGATTCCTGCCAATAGTAAAGCGACTTTCGAAATGGAGTGGGAAGCGCAAGTGCCACTACAAATTCGTCGATCGGGTAGGGACAACAAAGAAGGTATCGACTACTCTATGACGCAGTGGTATCCTAAAATGTGTGAGTACGATTACCAAGGTTGGCACGCAAATCCTTACGTAGGACGAGAATTTCACGGTATTTGGGGCGATTTTGACGTTCGTATTGCTATTGATCGAGATTACATTATTGGTGGCACCGGTGTTTTACAAAATGCGAATGAAATTGGCTACGGTTACGAAGAAAAAGGAACGAAAGTAAATAGACCAAAATCTAAGAAATTGACTTGGCATTTTATCGGAGAAAATGTTCACGATTTTGCGTGGGCAGCAGATCCCGATTATACGCACCAAAAATTACAGCTTAAAGATGGTCCATTGTTACATTTCCTTTATCAAAAAAATGAAAAAACGGAAGAAGTTTGGGAGCGATTGCCATCAATCATGGAAACTGCATTTCCTTTCATGAATGGTAAATTTGGCGTTTATCCTTACCCACAATACACCGTTATCCAAGGTGGAGATGGTGGAATGGAATATCCAATGGCCACGTTAATTACGGGAAACCGAAATTTGAGTAGTTTAGTTGGAGTAACTGTTCACGAGTTATTTCACAGTTGGTACCAAATGATTTTAGGAACGAATGAGAGTTTATATCCTTGGATGGATGAAGGGTTTACAAGTTACGGTTCTAATGAAACGATGAATTACTTGAAATCGAAAGGACTCATTCCCGGGGCGATGCCCACCGAAAATCCTCACCTCGGTTCTTTACGTGGATACGCTAATTTTGCGCAATCGGGTAGTGAAGAACCTTTAAGTACGCACGCGGATCACTTTTCTTTGAATAGTGCTTATAGCGTCAGTTCTTACGTGAAAGGAGCCGTTTTTCTGTATCAATTGTCTTATATCTTAGGAAAAGAAGCTTTTGATCAAGGCGTTTTAGATTATTTTAATACGTGGAAATTTAAGCATCCTAATCCAAACGACTTTATCCGCATCATGGAAAAAGCTTCTGGTTTAGAACTAGATTGGTATAAAGAGTATATGGTGAATACGACGCATACCATTGATTATGCAATTGAATCCATTAAGGAAGCTGGCTCGAAAAAGACGGAGATTACTTTACGTAGAGTGGGGAAAATGCCAATGCCAATCGATATTCTAGTGACGGAAGCAGGTGGTAAAAAAACGATGTATAATATTCCTTTGCGGATGATGCGCGGAGAAAAAACGGATGGTACACTAGGCAAATTAGAAGTGTTGGAAGATTGGCCGTGGACACACCCAGAATACAAATTTGAATTGCCCATTAAAATGGAAAACATTATTAAGATCGAAATTGATCCTAATGTTGGAATGGCAGAAACGGATATTGATAATAACGTTTACGAGCAGTAAGCTTCTCTTACTTAGCTTTTTATAATAAAATGATAATGCCGAAACTGCACACGCAAGTTTCGGCATTATTATTTGAAGTCGTTTTAATCTTGGATTTTAAGCACGAGCTAGAAACGAAACTCCACCTCACTAATCTAACTTTTTACTACAGATCTGAACGCGTCATAATTCGATAACTGCCATAGAGAAATAGTAAACTATAAATAACGGTAGTAATCACCGCCTCCGTTGGACTCAAGAAAAACTCAAATCCGACCTCTTTGGAAAACTCTGTTGCGGGACCATCCATGGCTAAGGGCATAGGCATATGAATCAAATCGGAAGTGGCATTCATCGGATAAAACTGCATACTTTTGTGCTGAATCAAATTCATGTGCACCGAATAGCGAAGGATACGTTCAATGAAAAAGATATAAGCAAAGTAAAGAAAAATGGCAATCCCCGTACGCTTAATCAAAAAGCCTAAAAACATTCCAAAGCTAGCGTAGCCCATACACATTAAGAAGTACCGTGGAATATAAACAGCATTTTGTACGACCTTCGACCAGTAAATCGTTTCCGTATGTAAAATACCAAACAGTAGACCGCAGAGCACGTAATAAAGGGTTGCCGCTAAGGCTAAAGTCGTCACCCAAGCCAGTTTACCCAAAAAGTAGTCTTTCCGGTCTAAACCCGTAATGATGTTTTGTCGGAGTGTCTTATTGGAATATTCGTTGGTAATTGAAATGACAGACATAAAGCCCAAAAAGAAAAAGACCAGCCAATTCCCGGCATAACCTAAATATTCCCAGACTCCCGGAAACATATAAATGGAATCGATGGAGAAACCTACGTCATTAAGTGATTTGGGAAGTTTCTTGCCAATCAGTAAAATGCTAGGTAAAAGTACGAGATAGAAAATCGACATGACTCTAAAAACATTGTAGTCTTTGTGCTTTTTCCACTCAAATTGAACTAAGTATAGCCACTTGCGCATGGTTTGTTTTTTTTAATAGCTTTTATCCTAAACGATTTATATTAAAAGCTAATGGTTGGTTGATCGTTAAATACGTAATTGAATTTTCAATGCTGAATTTTGAATTTTGAATGTTGTCATCAATTGCGAAACGTCCGCTTGCTGGTAAGTAGGGGAAGGCAAAAGGCATATTCAAAAGCTAAATTTAGATTGCGGTGTATTAAAAAAGAAAGGCCTAATTGTTTTGCGTAATTTCCAAAAATTCTTCTTCTAAGCTTTTTGATTTGGCCGCTAAGTGCGTGAGTACAATACCGTTGTCAAAGGCAAATTGATTGAGCTTGCTCGTAGAAAAACTATTGTTTACTTCCAGTATAAGTTTGTCTCGAACTTCTTGCAAGTGCTTGATTTCTGGCAATTGTCCCAACAAGCTCTTTAATGCCTCGTTGTCGCTAGCCGCAATCTCTACTTGCAAATCACTATTCATGATAGAACCAACGGTGCCCGTAGCGAGTAAGCTACCATTTTTAATGATAGCAACATGAGAACATACTTTTTCTACCTCATCAAGAATGTGGCTGGCCATGATTATTGTCTTTCCGCGCTCCGCAATTTTTATAATCGTTTCCCTTACTTCGGCAATACCTTGCGGATCTAAACCATTGGTCGGTTCATCAAAAATCAAGACTTCTGGATTGCCGACTAACGCGGCGGCGATGGCTAAGCGTTGTTTCATACCCAGCGAGTAGGTTTTAAATTTAGACTTACGGCGGTGTTTCAGATTGACCAAGTCGAGCAAATCGTCAAAATTAGGGGTTTTTACCCGTTTGATGTGCGCTATGATTTCTAGGTTTTTATCTGCGTTGAGGTAAGGATAGAAGTTGGGCGTTTCGAGTAAGGCACCGATATTTTTACGATTTGTTGCCGTACTGCCTTCTCCAAACCAGCTAAAACTACCGCTATTTTGTTTGGTAATGCCAAGTACCATTCCAAGGGTAGTTGTTTTTCCACTTCCATTTGGTCCCAACAAGCCAAAAATCTCTCCTTTTTGAATTGACAGATTGAGGTTTTTTACGGCGTGAATGGCACCGTATTTTTTATTGAGTTGATCAATACGTAATACTTCCATAGTTGATTGTTGGTTTTCTTAAGTCTAAGATAGCCTTAGTTTATAGTTTGCACAATTTTTCTTGATAAAACGGCTGTTTATCGAGATGAATGACAAGTTCTACTAGAAGTTAGCAAGAAGTTTGTTCTGCTGGCTCAAATGCGCGGATAAGATTATTGTCGGACAGGTTGAAGGTTCTATGCTAAAGCAAAGGTTTTGGATACTGTCAATAAGAGCATTAGCGTTAATCTTTACTCAACCTTAGCATAGCTTTCTATTTTCAATGGAATGCGAATCTCAAGCTCCACTGGGACATCTTCTAGTTCGATACTTGATACTTTCGAAGTAGGCGGTTTGATGTTTGTTGGTAGTGCCGTTAAGTGATTTTCCAAGGGTAGAATTTCTAGTGGAAGAATTACAGAGTGAGCTAGTAAATCTGCAGCTGTATTTTGCTCCTCTTTCATAATTTCGGCCCAGAGTTCTTCTAGATCCGCAGAGTGTTTAATCCGTTTTTGTTGTTGCCGAGTAGTGGAGGTTTTTCTTTTAACCTTATGATCATAGACGAAATCAGGATTAGCCTCGGCTGCTCCAATTACTGTTTTTTCGCTTTTGGTCGTTTTCGTTAGCGTAGCACTGGAAGGGAGTAAAAGGGGTCCTCCTTTTTGTTGAAAAACCACTGTAATCGTCATACCAATTAGTAGAATTGCAGCAATTTTACTGAGTCGTTGTAAATGTCTTTTGAGTAGTAAATGAAAAGGGATTTCTTTGCTTACTTCCGTCCAAATGTGTGGTGGTGGCGTTCTTTCGAATTGATTAAATTGTTGTTTGAAAGCTTGGTCAAAGTCAAGGTCTTGAGCAGCAGGTTCTGGCGTACGGGCTAGAGGAGGTGATTCCGCTTCGCCTGTTTTTGGTTTTCTGTTTTTCGGAAAAAGTGGGTAGTTGTTATTTTCCATTTATAGAAAAGTTTTAATCAATGCTTGTAATGTTTTTCGAGCTCGAGCCAATTGCGATTTGGAAGTACCTTCAGAAATCTCTAGTAAGGTAGCAATTTCTTTATGAGAATATCCTTCAATGGCATATAAATTAAAAACGGTACGGTAACCAATGGGCAATTTCTGAATTACTTTTAGCAAGTCTTGTCGCGCCAATTCGGAAATAATATGATGGTCAAAAGCTACTTCATTGATCCCAGAGAGTGCTTGATACTTAAGGTGTTTAATACTTTTTCGGTAATACTCGATAGCCGTATTTATAAATATTCTTTTGAGCCAGCCCTCAAAACTTCCCGTACCTCGATATTGATCCAAGCGATTGAAAACTTTAACGAAACCTTCCTGAAGAATATCTTCCGCATGATGATAGTCACTCGCGTAGCGTAAGCAAATACCAAACATCTGGGGGGCATAATGATTGTACAAGAACTCTTGGGCTGTTCGCTGACCAGCGAGGCAACCTTGCAAGATTTGTTTATCCGTTACACCTTGTAATTGGAATCCTACCATAATAAGTTTTTCACGTCACAAAATTGAATAGAAGCATTCAATGGGGTCAAAATCAAATTCCACTTCTATCGCTCAATCACTATCTTGTTGGGTAGCAGTAGAACGGTCGAAGTATTGTTTTGTTGGCGGTTGTCGAAACTGGGAATTAATTCTCGTAAATGTGTATGAGTTATATGAAGTATAATGTCATAAGCAGTACCGTGTATTAAGCGTGAAGTTGTTTTAAAATGGGGGTTGAAATTAGCTGAAATATTGGAAATCAATGGCTTGCAAATAAATCATCTATCTATTTTAAAACAACTTCAGTATGTTTAAGCTTTCATGGTTAAACGAAAGTGAGAAAATTTAAATATGCTCTAAGGTAATTTTATGGTTCAAAAGCGGAATGATAAAACGTTTAACCCTTGATAGGCTTGACTGGCAAAACATACCGAAAAACGATTTATCTTATTCAATAACGTAAAAAAGTCGGTAAAAATTTATTTTTGAAGAGATTTTCTCAATTTTTTGAGGGCTTAAGTCTATCTTCTAAAGTTGTTTTTGCAAAAAAGCTAAGAGCTTCTTCATTGCTCTTCCTCGGTGACTAATAACATTTTTTTCCGCCGTTGTCATCTCCGCAAAACACTTGTCATAGCCTTCGGGAACAAAAATAGGATCGTAACCAAATCCTTCCGAACCCGATTTCGTCAGCGCAATAGTTCCTTTCACAATTCCTTCAAAAAGATACGTTTCTCCTTCCCAAATTAAAGCAATCACGGTTCTAAATTGAGCTTTACGATTGGGCTGGTTTTGCAGGCGCTGTAAGACCAAATCCATATTTTGCTGCGCATCTCTATCGGCACCAGCGTAGCGAGCAGAATAAACACCCGGCTCCCCTTGGAGACTCTCAACTTCGAGTCCCGTATCTTCTGAAAAACAATCTTGTTGGTAATGTGTTTTCACGTACTGTGCCTTGAGTAGGGCATTGCCTGCAAAGGTGTCACTCGTTTCTGGAATATCCTCGTGGCAGCCAAGGTCTTTAAGGCTTTTTATCTCAAACCGATCTCCGAGTAGGATCATCACTTCTTTTACTTTGTTTGGATTTCCAGTAGCAAAAACGAGTTGTTTCATGAGTTAGATAAGTTAATCGTATTGATTTTTAATGGACAAGGTATTTAACTTTAAACGGTTTCTTTTTTAAAAAGTAGTTGGAGGGAACTCCAGAGTGCTCCTTTGAGCTTTTTGTCACGGGTAATGGTGGCTAATTCATCTGAAAACAATAATTTACAGTTTTCAATGTTTATTATTTTATACGGTTGATCTTTGATATTAAGGCCTAAATCAGCCGCTCGCAAACCAAAAACTAACATTTTATCAAAAGTTATATTACGGCGTGCTCCGACGAAACTATATAAGTTTCCTTTTTTTGCTTTGAGCAGGCTAATATCATGGTCGATATCCAAATGAATAGCCGCTAATATCTTTTTCAAGAAATCGAGCAATTCGGTCTGCTGTTTTGGGTCTTGACAAATGACCAAAACCTTCTTTTTATTGTTTCCAACAGCGTCCTCTAAGAAGGATTCTGGCTGCGGAGTGACGAAAATTGGGTCAGTAAAGAAATGATGAATCGAAATATTATTTTCCTTTTCCATTTTTTTTTAAAATAAAAGTAAACTTTTGCGGGTATTTCAGTTTAAAATTAGAATAATAGAATAAAAGTAATTATTTTTGTTTAAAATACTATAGAATATGAGCTACAATATAACCCTCAAAAAAGTTGAATCATCTAGGTTACCTGACGTAGATTTCGATACGATTCCTTTTGGGAAAACTTTTTCTGATCATATGTTCGTCGCGGACTATATAGACGGAGAATGGACTAACCTAGAGATCATTCCTTTCGGTCCAATCACCTTGAGTCCGGTCAATCTTGCCTTACATTATGGACAATCTATTTTTGAAGGCATGAAAGCGACCTTAAGCAAGGATGGGCAACCATTATTTTTTCGACCAGAAATGCACGCAAAACGAATTAATGCTTCTGCGGCAAGAATGTGTATGCCCGATATTCCAGAAGATTTATTTTTGGAAGCCCTACACCAATTGGTTGATTTGGATAAAAATTGGATTCCTCCGAGTGAAGGAAGTGCCTTGTACATTCGGCCATTAATGTTTGCAACGGACGAAATGCTTGGTGTTAAAGTTTCTAGTACTTATAAGTTTATGATCATGACTGGACCAGTTGGTCCTTACTACCCGAAGCCAGTTAAATTATTGGTAGAGTCGCATTACGTAAGAGCAGCGAAAGGGGGCGTGGGAGAAGCTAAAACGGCTGGAAATTATGCAGCATCTTTATTGCCAGCAAGAAAAGCCAACGAACAAGGATACGATCAAGTCATGTGGATGGATTCCGCAGAATTCAAATATGTACAGGAAGTTGGTACGATGAACATCTTTTTTGTAATCGATGGTAAAGTAATTACTCCTGCTACGGATGGTGCAATTTTGAAGGGTATTACCCGAAATACGATTTTGCAGATTTTGAAAGCCAAAGGAGTTGAAGTAGAAGAACGATTGCTTAGTATTGATGAGATTGCAGCGGCTTACAAAGAAGGTAAGTTAGATGAAGTATTTGGTTCTGGTACCGCAGCCGTAATCGCTAATGTTTCCGAAATTAAATATGGAGACTTAGTCATGAAAATGAAACCAATCGAAACGCATCGTATCGCACACCTGATCAAGAAAGAAATTACGGACTTGAGAAGTGGGATGTTAGAAGATACTTACAACTGGATTGTACCCGTAGAAGGTAAAACGGTTACAGCGTAGTTCGCGCAGCACTCGTAACGCTTGTTGCAGCGAATATTTAATTTAGAAAATATACTTTTTTAATAATATCCTAACCAGATAGATTAATGAGTCGTTGGTCATTCGCCAACGACTTTTTTTTATGGAAAAGGGTAGGAGAAATTTCACTTTCTTTGTTGAGCTTTCATAGCAGTTGTTTTACAATAGATCTTAATACCTACAGGTAACGCATTGCAATCCAGTACTTCCCCTTATTTCTCGTCACCGCAGCTATGGCTGCATAGATTCTGAATAGAATTTACCGCTTGCGGATGGGATGCAAAAGAGCTTCGTCCTGACTTACAAGCCTTTACCTTCGGTGGCTAACCTCATTTTAAAACAACTTCATAAATAATGGACAACCTTGAGCATCAAGGTTATCCATTTTATTGATAGATGAGAATTTATTTTAAAACAATATTTTGCCTTAAAAAGGAGGCATCTGAGGTTTTGTCCCTAAGATCGCTTCAATTTTTTCATCAATTTCAGGGGTGATTTTTTCGACGATTTCCAAAGAAGTCAAGGTCTCTTTGAGGTGCTTTATTTTTGATGCACCTAAAATTACAGTACTTACATTTGGGTTTTTTGCACACCAAGCAATCGCTAATTTAGCCAGACTTGTATCTAGTTCTGCGGCCAAATCATTGAGCGATCGTACTTTTTCAAGGCGCTCTTCGCTCAGTGCATTTTCCTTTAACCATTCTAAACCTTTCATCCCTAGTCGAGTACCTTTAGGAAATTTATTGATGTATTTATCCGTCAAAACACCAGAAGATAGGGGAGACCAAATCGTCGTTCCCAAACCAACCGTTTTGTAAATTTGATTGAAATCGCGTTCTACCTTTTCTCGGTGAAACATATTGTACTGTGGTTGTTCCATCGTAGGTCCAATCAATCGCAAATCTTTAGCGTGCATATGCGCTTCCATGATTTCTTGCGCAGACCATTCTGAAGTTCCCCAATAGAGAATCTTACCCTGCTGGATGAGGTGATTCATTGCCCAAACTGTTTCCTCTATGGGCGTATTTTTATCAGGTCGGTGACAAAAGAATAGATCTAAATAATCTACCTGCAATCGCCGCAACGCTGCATCACAGGCTTCAAAAATGTGCTTTCTGTTCAAACCTGTTTGATTTGGTTTTTTACGGCCATCCCCAAAAAAGACTTTACTTGACACCACGTAAGATGTACGATCCCATTTTTTCTTTTTGAGAATTTTACCCATCACAATTTCTGATTTGCCCTGTGCATAGATTTCTGCGTTGTCAAAAAAGTTAACGCCGTGATCGTAGGCTAAATCCATTAATTTTTCCGCAGTAGCATCGGTGATTTGTTTCCCGAAAGTCAACCACGAACCTAAAGAAAGCGCACTTACTTGTAAGCCCGATTTACCAAGTCTTCGATATTCCATTTACTTTAAAATTTATAAGTACCAAGCTTATTAGTTTTGGTACTGAGTATTGAGTAATTACTTAATTCCAGGAATCGCTAAAAGAATAGGTTTTTAAACAACTTTCTTATCCAAATAGTCAATCCGCTCGCTACTATGAAAACAGCTACTTCGCCGAAATGTTCTAAACCTGCTTTCATTTTGCTAATTCGCTAGGAATAAGAATAAAAAAATTGGAATTATTAGTAACCGTAGCAAGCCTTGGTATGGCATTATATTTGATTATTATACCTAATCTTAGATACTGTTTTTGCTAAAATCAGCGATTCTAAGTACCAATTCAGTCTATTCCTCCCACCTGTTTCTGCTGAGATAAAAACTGCCAAAGAAGCAGTAACATTTTCTCAAATCGCCCGTAAATATATTTAATATATAAATATTTATTTTTTTAATACCATTGAGTCAAGCACCATCTATGAAGAAAATTTCCATAATTTTATTGGTTTTCAGTTTGAGCGGTAGCCTGTGGGCAAACCAACAGCTGATCGATAGTTTGCGGACCGTCGTCCTCACGCAAAGTAAAGAAGAAAAGTTGACGACTTTAAATCGTTTGAGTCGCGCACTCCTTGAAATTAACAACCTCAAGGAAGCTGCTAGTTATCAAGCGGAGGCATTGAATATGGCTCAAGCTACGAATAATCCACTAGCTTTAGCAGAAGCTTACGACAACGAAGGATTAATTTTTCAAGCAAAATACGATTATGAAAATGCAATGATGCGTTTTGTAGATGCTTTGAAAATTAGAAACGAGCAGGATAATCAAGCAGGGATCGCAAGTTCAAAGAATAATATTGGAAAAATTTTCTTCTTGCAAGAGGATGAAAGTAACGCCATTTTGAATTTGATGACAGCACTCAATATCAGAAAAGAATTAAAAGATAAAAAAGGAGCCGCCGAAACGCATAAAAACTTAGCGGATGTATACCTTTTCAAGCAGTTGTACGGAACGGCTAAAGATCATTACGAAAAAGCGAAAGCTTTGCGCATTGAACTTCGAGATTTACAAGCAGCAGCAGATATTGCAAGTTTTTTAGGTAATATATTGCGTGATATTGGCGATTATGATGGTGCCATTCACAATTTTAATATGTCCTTAGATTTAAATCGGTCGATTGAAGCACCGGCGCGCATTGCGGAGGATTACAACAATCTGACGAATGTCTACATCGCAGAAGAAGCTTACGAAGAAGCAGAAGAATATAATAATGATGCTTTCAATATTCGGTCAAAACTGAAAAATCAGTTAG
Source organism: Saprospiraceae bacterium (assembly GCA_045110315.1). Lineage (GTDB taxonomy): Bacteria > Bacteroidota > Bacteroidia > Chitinophagales > Saprospiraceae > CALFBG01. The sequence continues at coordinate 34,713 of JBGCFY010000195.1, read as the reverse complement.
GTATGGCAGAAAGCTACATGAACTACGGATTTATCTACGCCAAGACGAAACGTACGAAGCAAGCGGAAGAAAGTCTAGAGAAATCTGCTAGCTTACTAAGGTCTCTAGGAATGGAACCTGGCGTACAATACATCTACCGCGGCTTATCTGACATTTACAAAGAAATGCAGAATTTTCCTAAAGCCTACGAATACCAACTGGCTTATTCTGAATCGCGAGATTTTATTTTCAACAAAGAGAAATCTACGGCTTTATTAGAATTGACAACTAAATACGAATCTGAATTTGCAGCAGAAAAGCAAAAGCAGCAAATCGCAGTATTAGAAAAAGACAAAGCTTTTGGCAATCGAATTCGGTATTTCCTTTTGGGCTTAGTAGCATTAGGTGCTTTGTTGCTAATTAACTTATTTGTGAGTTACCGTCGTAAGCAAAAAGATAATCAACTCTTACTGGCGAAAAACGAAGAGATTAACCGTCAGAACGAAGAGATTGATTTTAAAAACTTAGAATTAAAAGAAAAGAACAATAGCTTGGATGTAGTCAACCAAAAGTTGGTTACAGAAATGGCAGAGCGAGAATCTATCGAGCAATCTTCTTTCGCGAGAGATCGTTTCTTGGCGACTATGAGTCACGAAATGCGTACACCAATGAACATTATCATTGGGTTGACACATTTATTATTAGAAGAAAATCCAAGAAAGGATCAGATCGAACATTTGAGAACGTTACAGTTTTCTGCAAATAACTTAGTCGTTTTCATCAACGATGTCTTAGATTTCTCTAAAATTGAAGCTGGAAAATTAAGTTTAGAAAATCGAGAGTTCTCACCAAGGAAAATTTTCAATGAAATCGAACAACGGTTTCAATTGCCCGCAACGGATAAAGGCTTAACTTTTAACGGAAACTTTGATAGCAAACTACCAAAGTTACTTTTAGGAGATCCAACTCGCCTGAACCAAATCATGACGAACTTAGTTAGTAACGCAGTGAAATATACACAGAAGGGGCAAATTAACTTGAGTGTTAAATTACACGAATTACAAGGCGAAGAAGCGACTATTTTATTGAAAGTAACAGATACGGGAAGTGGTATTCCACAAGATAAACTAGGGGAGATGTTCAGAAAGTTTGCCAATGGAAATGTCAATGATATTTTTGAAGGCTATGCGAATGCAGGTTTAGGTTTGGCAATTACGAAACGACTGGTAGATTTACAAAATGGAAAAATTGAAGTCGATAGTAAAGAAGGAAAAGGAACTAGTTTTACCATTTATCTTCCCTACAAAAATGTAGAAGAGCGCGCGGCTAACTTGAATGATCCGACGAAGATGAAAAAGGCAACTAAGAATTATGATCATCTAGAAGGTAATAAAGTTTTGCTCGTTGAAGATAATAAAATCAATCAGTTGGTTGTAGCAAAAATGCTCCGGAAATTAGGAATGGAAGTGGTTACTGCAGACCACGGTTTGGAAGCACTCGATGAATTTGCAACGAGTTATTTCGACCTCGTTTTGATGGATATCCAAATGCCTAAGATGGATGGCTATCGCACCACGGCGGAAATTAGAAAATCACCTGATCCTCGAAAAAGAGACGTGCCGATTATTGCCTTAACCGCCTCTGCTTTCCTTACGGAAAAAGAGAAAGCGAAGTTATTCGGTATGAATGATCACGTTGGAAAACCATTTGGACCAGAAGATTTATTAGATAAAATCAGCAGCTGCTTAACGGTTTATAAAGCTTAAGTTTTTGTAGAAAATAAAGAAAAGAAAGCGTTTTACTCGTAAGGGTAAGGCGCTTTTTGTTGTGGGTTAGACGCTTGGTTAGAAAGAATTATTTAGCTTGAAATACGCGTTGGATAATTTTTTTTACGTATGTCTAATTAAGTACTCGTACAAAAGCAAGTCGTAAGTTCAAAGACTAAAATGTCGCTCCGCCGAAGTTTATAAGATCTATGGTTTAGATTTATTATTAAGGTATCGTGCTGCTAGCGCTTAGTAAAAATACTTAAGGTTTATTGGTACTTATAGCGTTTGACGGTATTATTTTCTAACCCAATTCTTTCCTTACGGCAAGCGAAAACGCAAACCTAAATAAAATTCTCGCCCTCGAGTTGGTCCCCAAACGGAAGAAGTATCAAAGTAGGGACTAAAAGGATCATCGGAACTAATAATCGGCTGTTCTTGACGGAAGTCAAAAATATTTTCACAACCCGTATAAATCTCAAATTTCTCGAAAGAATACGTAAACTGTGCATTGACTAAGGTATAAGGATCGGAGAAATTCCCTCGGCGATATTCGATAGGATTTGATTCGGTATTGGGTAAAACTTGTTTGCCATACCAGTGTACATTCATATCAAAATGATACCGTTTAGATAAAGGTTCGTAGCTAAAGGTAGTTAGTAATTTATGCTTAGCGTTAAAGGGAAGGACCTGTTTTTTCCCTTCGATTTCGCGGTAAACATCCAGTAAATTATAACCTAATTTCCAACTGAACTGCTCAATAATTTTGAGGGATAACTCTGCTTGAAAACTATTGCTGATACTTGTACCGTTAAAGTTTTTGATAAAGGCCTTACTCGGATCGGTATCGTAATCAGGAAAAATTTGATTTTGAAAATTAGTATGATAAAAATCTACACTAAAATAACCGGAATATTGATCTTGCTGAAATTTTTGGGTAACATTGACCCCAGCGTTCAAGGCGCGTTCGGGTTCTAAGTTTTCGGTGAAAACAATATCTCTAGAACTCACCAACAGATTAATATTTTCACTAAAGAGATTGACCGTTCGCCAGCCGGTACCAATATTGGCGCGTACGATAGTAGAAGGCGTAAGGTTGTATTTAACTAAAGTTCTCGGCGTAAAGGCGAAGCCGAATTCATTATGATAATCTCCGCGCACCCCAGCAATCCAAGTCAGTTGATCATCGAGTAATTGCATCGTATGCTCCGCAAACACACCTGGAATACTTTCCTCGTTGAGGTATTGAGCGGCGTAAGTTCGCAGCAGCGTGTTTTCGGTAAAATCAACATCTTCTTTGAGGTTTAAGTAGCGATAGCTAACACCTGTTTTTAAAACATTTTTAGGTGTATAGTTAAATTCGTATTGGATATTCGCATAAAAATTAGTTTGCTTCGCATCGTAAAGTACTGTTCCAAAGAAAGAATTTTGCTGTTGTTGGTAACCCGAAGCAAAAAACGCCAAATTGTGCTCTCCATTAAAACGATAAGCGGTTTTGGTCCATAGTTCCGTTTGGGTTAAATCTACAAAATTACCGTAATTTTGTAGACTACCTTTATCTCGATCCGCATTAAAACCAACTTGTCCACCAACACGCTCTTCCTTCATAAAACGAAGACCAACGGTACTATTCCATCCTATTTCATTGTCTTTTCCATATTTCCATTTGTTGGAGATCGCATATCGAGTAAGTAAGGGTAAATCCATAAAACCATCTTCATCACGGTCAACTCTATTGGCTGGTTGTACCGAATGTAGTGTCGTCAAGTTGCTCCACTTGCCTTGTTTAAAAGCATAATTAAGGTTAAAATGTTTTTCTAAAAAGCTATTGGCATAAATATTAGCATAAACTTTATCCGTATCATCTGGAGCTTTCGTAACGACGTTAATTTGTCCACTAATACTTTCGTAGCCTTGCAAGACGCTATTGGCTCCTTTGGCAATAAAGATACTCTTGACCAGCGTTCCCGGAATACTACTGATACCATAAGTGTAAGTAAGGCCTTGAATCATTGGAAATCCATCAATCAATACCTGATTATAGACACCAGAAAGTCCTGAAATTCGCAGTTCTTTAGAATTAGTAACCACGTTGGTCGTTTGTGGCTGTACCGTCGTTTGTGTTTCAAAGCAACCGGCTAAATCACAGCAAGCTGATTTCACGAGTTCTGCCTCGGTGAGTTGTTCACTTTTGATGGGATCAAAATCTGAAATGATCACGCCAGGTTGTTCATCCGTGACGACGACGGCATTGAGGGAGGCAATCTCTTCCAAAACAAATTCCACGTAATTCTCCTGATTAATTGCAATCGTATCGGTGAAGTGACCAACGTAAACGGCGATGAGATTTTTAGTAGGGACGCCTTCGGCTGAGATCACAAATTCCCCATTTTCATCGGTAGTGGCTACACGATTGAAGCCTTGCCAGTATACATCTGCTCCGACTAAGACATCATTAAGGTTGTTAATGATTTTTCCTCGCACGTTTTGCGCAAAACTCAACGCAGGAAGTAAAAGGAGTAAGAGTGTAATATATTTTGACATTTCCCTAAATTTTTATTTGGCAATTTCTATACATCAGATATCTCGTGATTACAACTACCGCTAAACCACTAGATAAATCTGCTAGTTGGACAAAAATACAAAGTATTTAGCTTTCTTGCTGAAAATGAATCATTTTAAGAATATTTTAAAACAATTTTATCAGGTTTAAGTTCCAATTGAAGTTTTTTCATGCTGAAGTTGTTTAAAAACTACAAAAAAGCCTACTTCATGCTGATCACGAAGTAGGCTTTACATTTTGCTCCCTTTATCTAAAAATGTATTTAAGGAGTTGAATCACATGATTATTGTCGTTTGATTTTTTGACTAACTTGTTGTCCTTTTTGATCTGTAATTTGTAATAAATAAACAGCTTCGCTAAATTGATTTTCGAGTTGGATATGGAAGCGATTATTTCCCTGATGGGCAGCCACTGTCGTTTGATAAACAGTTCTTCCCGTTACGTCTAAAATTTCAATTCTCAATTGTTGATTTTCAACGGAACTCAACTCAATATTGAAATTGTTGCTAAAAGGATTTGGATAAACTTTTTGAATGGATACGGCTAGCGCTGCTTCTACTACGTTGGTCGTTGTACCATCCATCAACATTGCTAAATATGGAATGTAAGTTGGTTCCGGTGCGGAAGAAGTATTCCCACCAATCGTTGCGGTACCAAAATGACATCCTGCGTAGCTGGTGTAGCCCGTACCTTCGTTGAAAACACCAAAAGCAAAATCATCTTCGGTTCCACCTTCCGTCTTAATCCAATCTAGTGCTAATTCTGCATTGAATTGAGCCATGAAAATATCTGCCTTTCCTTTACTTAGTTTTACTTCTTGCTTGAAATAAATTCCTTCGTAGAAGTGACCAACGAGATGAATTGTACCATCTGCGGTCGTTGTAATCGCCTTGGCCATAACAGCTCCCGTCCCTGCTAAATGACTATCGGCTTTCAACGTTCCGGTAGCATTGTATTTAAGGATTCGAGCTTGATTATTAGCTTGTGCTAAGACAATAATATTTCCAAGTGGATCAATAGAGATACTTTCTGAGGTAAGACCTTCTTCTGCTTTTACCCAAAGTAATTCCCCCGTAGTATTATACTTTGCCAGAAACATACTTGAGGCTTCAATGGTACTTAAGCTAGTTGTTCCAAACTGCGCCGTCCCAGAAAATTCGCCGATCACATAGATTTGTCCGGCGGCATCAATAGCGACATTGGTCACCACGTCATGATCTTCACCACCGATGTAATTGCTCCACTGTAAATCACCCGCAGCATTATATTTAGCAATAAAGCCATTGGCACCTTTTCCTTCGTAAGGTAAAATTGTCGCATCAAAATCAGCGACGCCTTCGTAATAGCCAACCACAAAAATATTCCCTTGATCATCTAAGGCGATATCTTGTCCCGCATCGTCTTTGAAACCACCCGCGCGTTTCGCCCAGAGTAATTCTCCATTTTGATCATGCTTCACGAGGAAAATATCTTGATAAGCTTTAGTAACTAAAGTTTCCGAAGCAAATTCCACCGAATAGTCGAAAGTCCCCGTCGTAACGGTATGCCCTAAATTATTGACCGCGATTCCATATCCATAATCGAACCCTTCCGATCCAAAACGTAAGTCTCTAATCAGCTCTTGATCTTCATTATATAATCGAATGGCAATATCAGAATCTTCGGAAGAAAGCAATTGTCCGGTGGTGTAAGTCATTCCTTGGAAATTGGCAACATCTTGATTTTCTCCATCGGCACATTTTTTACCACCCATCTTCACCTCAAAACTATATTCATGGTCATTATAGACATAGCTGACACTATAAGTAGCAAGCTCTCCTGCCGAAGGACCTTCAATGACAATTGTCGAACCTTCTTGATCGATATTTTCTCCATTTACGCTCCAAACAATATTGGTGGCATTATCAGGAACACTTAACTCAATTTTTTGACCGTCGCAGGTTCTGATAAACTGATCATAAGGAGCACTATAGGTTCTTCCTTTATTTGGACCTGATTCAATTTTTATTTTTAAAGATTTGATCTTTTTCTTTTGCGGATTAGGGTTCGGAGTAGTAGGTCCTCCTGTTCCGGGAGGTGGTCCAGCAGGATATCTATTGACCATATTGTAGCACCAAGTATAACACGGCTTGGTTTTAAGAACCCAATCATAGGCTTCGCATTCATCTACCTTTTTATTTTTATTTTTATCTGCTTTCTTGTCTTTCAAGCATCTAGAAAAAGCATCTGGGAATAAAGAACCTCTAACGGTATCTGTCCCTAAAAGATATTTAATAGAAGAATGTCCATACGAAGGACTTGTACTATCCGCGCCTGTAATTACCGTACTTCCAGGTGCTGCACCCCATATTTTGTCATCTACTAAACTACCCGTACAGCAACCATTTATTAAAAAACAAACCGGTACGTTTTTACTTGTTATATCTTTAAGACTATCACACAAGTCACTTGCACTTACAAAATCATTGCCTAATACATATTTTCCTTTTGCACCATGAGAAGTTAATCGAACATAGATTTTGGTACAGCCACCTGCTCCAAGATTACAAAGGGAATCTATAGCTTTTCCCAAACCATCCAAGTCCATAATGCCTCCCATTCCGCCACCTCCTTTTACAATATTGCCAGCGGGAACGCCATGTACATTCATTAGATCGTCGCAAAATGTATTGACATCAGTTTCAAATTCACCTCCATCAGATCCTCGACCAACTAATCCATAAGCCTTCGGATCTGGGGTAACATCTGAATTCTGAGTTGGAGGATCACTTACGACAAGGTCGCTAGAAGATATGCCTATCCCCAATATTAGTCCATTAGGATTCCCAACACCGACCGGAGCATCTGTGGTTCGGTTATAGTCTGTGTCATAAAAAGCCTGAGGTCCTCCATCTGGAGTATTAATTACGGGCCACCATCCCTGGACACTAGTTTCGATTTCATCGAAGACGAAATTATCGTCATCACATTTAAATTTCAAAAGTACAAATCGCGTTTGATGAATAAAGGTAGCATCAAGTTCATCATTCACCCAAAAGAAATAGGCCGGCGCTTCCAAAACCATTGCTCCTCCCGGATAAGGTTCTAATCCCAAAGCAGCGGGTTCAATTACCGTTCCCTCTGGTAATAATCCTTCGTAACCCTCTCCAAAACCAAAGTCCTTAAATGGCATCCAAACGTTGGACTGATTGGGATCGAAATCCATTTGTTCTAACAATAACTCGATTGCCGTTTCTCGTTTCAAACAAGCGGAATTAACTAAGGTGGTAGTGTTCTTATTATCGGTATATTCTAATGTTGCAGTAGCAGCATTAGTGGATAAGGTGGAAGGTATAGTAGTGGCAAAAACAACGCTGTATAAGCAAGTTAATAGCCAAAAAACTGTTGATGTTTTTTTCATAATTTTTGATTATTTAGTATTGAAATAAAAGTTTAAAACACTCCGTTTTATTTTAAACAAGCTTATTCAGTTGATGAAAACAGCAGCGTTTTTCAATCTATCATTCTAATCCTTCCGAGGAAAAATAGCGTAGCCGACTCAATAGTTTCAAGAAACTATTGCAGTAAAATTTAGTTGACTTTTTATAATCAAGAGAAAGATCGATTGAAAAATAATTGAAGTGCACATCAATTATTCTTTAATACAAATACCTCACAAAATGTTACCCTTGATTAACAGAATAAAATGAAGTTGTTTTAAAATAAATAAATGGGTTGGTACCAAAATAGGATAGCTTTTATTGGAGAATGAGATAAAAAGGAAGAAAAATTTTGTACCAAGAAAATGCTATAAATTGACAGCATCGTAAGCTAAATACAAACGATTCGAGGTAAACCGAGTTGCGATTCTTATCGAAATAAAGAATGGAAAACAAAGCATTTAATTGGCTTCTTTGACCATGAAGTATTTTAAATTAACTTTAGTTATTAGTAGTAAGTCTAATCAGAAGCGGTAGTCTTTTTATTCCTTCGAGTAAGTAAAAAGCTACTTAAGATAATCAAGGAACCACCTACAACCATATTGATACTCAACACTTCATTCCGAAAAATGAAGCCTAGAATAATCGCACTCACTACTTCCAGATACATTAAGGAAGACGCAGTAGAAGCATTGAGTTGTTTCAATCCATAAAAAAAGAGACTAAAAACGACGACGCCGATTAAAAAACCGTAGATTCCGGCCATCCCGAGGTGATTCCAAGTAATTTCTGGTAGATTCTGGAAGAACAGTGGAAAGAAAAGAAAAACACTCGCAACATTTTGATAAAAAATCAACTCATTTTTGTCGTAATTGTTGGATTCTGATTTGTAAATAATGACAGTAATCGCGTAGCCAATCGACGCGCCCACTGCGGCAAGCATGCCAATAAAATCCTGATCTTCGAAACTAAAATTTTGATTGGAGTAGGCTAGGATCAAACCCGAAAAGGCAAGGAAGAGTAAGCTAATTCGGTATTTATCAATCTCTTCTTTTAGAAATAGAACGCTCAAAATACTGACAAAAATTGGCCAAGCATAAAACAAAATCACCGCATTCCCAATTGAGGTGTAGATAAAAGCAACGAGGTATAAATAGATTCGTCCAGCATTGATAACTGAGGCGCCTAGCATCTTTTTGTAGTTGCCACGGAAAAAAGGAATTTTATTTTGCAGCATCCAAACGGTGAAAATCCCCGCTGGAATTGTTGCTCGAAACCAAGCCATAGAACTTGCCGTCATACTTGACATATACTTAATCATGAGACCATTGGTTCCCGCAATTAGTGCACATATAATTACTGCGTATAAAGCTCCTCGTTTCATGATTACCGTTTTGCTGCGCAAAATAGGAAATGCTGCGGAAGATGTTGGTTTAAAAACAATTTCCATTTAAAAAAGAAGTACGAATGGAGTTTTTGGGAAAGGAAAGAGACTGGAAGCGCAGTAGTGTAGTCGTAAAAAAAGTTGAGGTAGCCTTTCGACTACCTCTATTCGCTGCCAATGTCAGTTAAATAACGCACCCATTGGAAATTTTTGTAGAATACGAGTAGTTCCATTACACCCTATTTTTTCAACAAACCACAAATACTTCTACAATTTCTAATGCTTACTTTTAAAAGCTTAAGGGTAAATAAATTGACGCGAAATTTTTAAAAACAATTATTCTTGCTGCTTTCGCAGAGAATAATTGTCAAGCCATTTAAAAGTCATTCTCTCTGAATAAGTCATATAAATACTCACAACAAAATTTACATTTGTTACTACAAAATGTGAAAATTAAATATGATGACTTTTAGTGTTAATAAGCGGTCTCTTTTACTAGAGACAAATTTTGATCGAGCTGATATTATTAAACTCGAAGCTTAGAGCGGATACAATTCTTGAATAGTAATATAGTCGACAAGATATAAAAAATACCAATAAAATCCCAATTCCAAACCGCTACCATCCACGGTGTATAGCTTAATAATTTGCTGGGATTAGGCTTATAATATATTTTTATATTGCTACAGTAAGTAACTGATCTTCACTAAATTTCTTACTGGGTTTTTATGGTTTTGGGCATTTAGATTTAGTAATAAAAGGCTCTCACTCGAAACCAGTGTGCGTCCTTCGGTACCGTTGTGAAAAGTTATTGTTTTATATTTTTTTCCAGGATAAGTATAAGAAATATCTCACGAAAACAAATTGTTATAAGGTTCGTGGTATTTTTGGCGCTAATTATCAGCTAGTTAGTTCTTGAAAAAGAGAAATGAATGGAATATAGTGAAATGGCAATTCGGAGATCGTTTGGCAATTAAATTGTTACTGTTTTTTTCCAAATCTAGCTTCCTAAGTTGGAACTACCATTTAAGATTTTATTTTAATATGAGCCAAAGAGAAACTTTAGCTTTTTGCTTGAAATATTTAAAAATACTAACGTAGTTGAACCCCAAAAGAGGAGAAATTGATTCGTATAAAAAAGGCAAAAAAAAATAATTTTTTTTGAAAATATATGTAAAAAAGACAGTTTCCTATCAAAAAAAGACATTTTAGTATAAATGATTCGTTCTTTTTTAGGTTTAAAATTGATTGTAAAAAGAGTTTTACCTCTTCAAGGAGGGGGAGTTTCAAAGCATTTGGAAGGGAGTAGTTAACTTGAAAAGCTGCGCATCCAATTTCGGTAAATAACCGTTTTAAGCTAAACCTCAAGTACTTCTTCTTCCGCAATGACAAAAACACGATCTCCAGGCTTTGAATTTTGTATTGCTAAGCCCGTAAAGGCTCCAAAAGCGGGTAAAATAGCTTGTTTTCCTCCAAAATGAAAGCAGGGGAGTCTTAATTGCTGACCACCAAATCCTTCTAAAATCACTCCGGGATGTAAATGACCATAAAAATTATAGCAGGACAGCTGTTCTGTGGGAAGTGGATGATGAGAAAAGATAAAAGGGGGAATCGTTAAAGTTGGATCATGAAACTTTAAAACGGAGGTTTCATAAATAGCCGAGGGCAAAATATCGTGGTTTCCTTTAATAAGTTCAAAGGAAATATTCGGAAAACCTTCCAAAAAGAGCGTAAATCTTTCCCAGACTTGATTCAGACTACTGTGAAATAAATCTCCTAAAAATAAGACGCTTTCAGGGTTGAAAAAGTAGAGAAGTTCTGCTAAATTATCAAAATTGCTTTTGGCAATAGCCGCAGGTGCTGCAATGCCACTTTTACGAAAATGGGCAGCTTTACCCAGGTGTAAATCTGCGATCAATAAGGCTTTTTGCTCTTCCCAAAAAATAGCTTTCAGCGGGTGTAAATGTAAAGTTTGTCCGTGGTGTTGAATAATCATCTAAATTTTGCTGTGATCAACTGATCATTTTTAATTTCATTTTGCGAATACGTTCTCGTAAAGTTTCACTCGATACTTTTTCTCTCAAACGGTCCACAATAATGGGGAAGGAAAAAGGTGTTGCCCGAGTAGGTTTTTGGAATACAAACGCCTGTTGTTGAATGCGCGCCAAAGCCAACCGTAAGCGCGTTTCTTCCAATTGAAACCGTAAGACTTCTTCGAAAGCTTGTTGTACCAAAAGATTATCCGGCTCATGTTCTTGAAATACTTCAAAAAATAATTGGGAGGAAGATTGTAAGTGTTTGCTCCGCTGATACGCGCCGGGGTAACCTTTGAAAATTAATCCGGCAATCGTTGCAATATCTCTAAACTTCCGCTTTGCCATTTCTACCGAATTGGCACTGCTACGAATATCTTCCCACAAATTCTTCGTCGTAAAAATTTCGTTCGTAATCATTTGCTCAATTTCTAGCGGTTGATCGGTTAGGAGTTCAAAACCATAGTCGTTCACTGCAATCGAAAAACTAATCGACTGCAACCTACTCAAGCGCCAGGCTAATAAAGTACTCAGGCCTTCGTGGATAAACCTTCCTTCAAACGGATAGAAAACTAAATGATAGCCTTCTCGATCTTTAAAGTATTCAATCAAAAGTTCTTCTTCTCTTGGAATATAGGAGCGTTGCTGTTGTACCTGAAGGAGTGGTTTTAATTTTTTGAGTTCCTCCGTTTTCAATTGCTGGTTTTGAATCAATCCAATTTGGTGTCGCAACGCTGTTGATAGTTGTGAAGAAAAAGGCATTCGACCACCAGACCAAGAAGGCGTAATAGCTTTTTTTCGTTTGCTCGCTTTGACCCAAACTTCCATCCCTTTCGTTCGCACTACTTCTAATACTTTACCACTAAACACAAAAACGTCTCCTCGTTTTAATCCCGAAATAAAACGTTCCTCAATCCGCCCAATTTTACTTCCATTTCGATACTTTACTTCCATTGTACTACTGCTAACGATCGTACCAATTGAGAGGCGGTGCCGAGTTGCCATGTATTGATTTGCAATGTAATATTTTCCTTTGTATAAACCAACCCGATTGTATTCATCGTAGGCATCTAATGATTTTCCACCGGTACAAATAAAAGCCAAACACCATTCCCATTCTTGCCTGGAAATACTACGAAAAGAATAGGTGTTTTTTATCTCTGCCAAGATCGCTTCCGCTTCAAATCCGCCCGACACCGAGCGAGTAACTAAGTATTGGACCAACACATCAAAAGAGCGTTGGTAAGGAATTCTACTTTCTAAATTTTGAAATCGAATCGCTCTTCGCAAAGCAGCAACCTCAATAATTTCTAACGCGTGGGTAGGAACAAAATGAATGACACTCGTCGCATTAGGTTGGTGTCCACTTCGACCAGCACGTTGCATAAAGCGGGCAACACCTTTCGGACTACCAATTTGAATCACCGCATCAACGGGACGGAAATCTACGCCTAAATCTAGACTAGAAGTACAGACGACAACCTTTAATTTTGTTTCGTGCAACGATTCTTCTACCCAATCTCGTTGCGCCTGATCAATCGCAGAATGATGCATCGCTATCTGTCCAATCAGTTCCGCTTGCGCTTCAATCATCGCCATGTACCAGCGTTCACATTGATTGCGTGTATTTGTAAAAAGTAGCGTAGTAGTATTATTCTTAACAATTTCAATAACTTTTTCTAATAGCTGAATGCCTAGATGACCTGCCCAAGGAAAGCCTTCGATTTGATCGGGTAAGACGGTTTTGAGGACAATATTTTTTTTGATTTTAGCTCGAATAATCTTCCATTTTTGTGGTGCGTAGTCTGCTCCAAAAAGTACGGAAGCTGCTTCCTCCATATTACCAATTGTCGCTGAAATTCCCCAGACTTTCAGCTTCGGAAGTAAGGATTTTAGATGCGAACGGGCTAGTTCTACTTGCACACCTCGCTTCGAGCCAACCAATTCGTGCCATTCATCCGCAACGATTACTTTAAGGTTTTTAAAAATATCTTCATAACCATTGGTTGCTAATAAGAGGTGTAAACTCTCCGGTGTCGTAATCAGAATTTCAGGGGGAGATTTTTTTTGTTTGCTGCGTTCATTGGTTGGTGTATCTCCCGTACGAATGGCAATTTTCCAGTTTACCCCGAGTGCTTCCGCGGCTGTTTCCGCGGCAAACTTTATTTCTTTAGTCAATGCTTTAATGGGAGAAATCCAAATAGCCTGTAGACCATTATTAGTAGGTAATTTTTTCTTGTTTGCGTGTTTTTCCAAAAATTCTAAAAGGATCGGTACGATTAATGCAAGCGTTTTTCCACTACCCGTTGCTGCGTTGACAATACCACTTTTACCTTGCAAATAAGCCTTCCATGTGCTTACTTGAAAGGGGAAAGCCGTCCAGTTTTTTTGGGTAAACCAAGCTGTAGCTAATGCGATTTGTTCTTTTCGAGTCATGATTTTTCTTTAAGGAAATAAGCTTAACCGTAAAGGGTTAACATCTTTTTTAAATCTTCCAAGGTATTTGCATCCGCGGGTTTTTTATCGGTTCGCCACCGCAGCATTCTAGGGAAGCGTAAGGCTACGCCCGATTTATGTCGACTAGAGGCATTGATTCCTTCGAAAGCAATTTCAAAAACTAATTCGGGGTTGACACTTCGAACAGGACCGAATCGTTCTTTCGTATTTTTTCTGACCCAAGCAGTAATTTTGTTGAATTCTTTATCCGTTAGACCAGAATAAGCTTTGGTAAATGGAACCAAGTTATCGCCATCCCAAACGGCAAAAGTGTAATCAGTATAAAGGTTTGCTCGCCGACCGTGACCTTGCTGCGCATAAATCATGACAGCATCAATCGTAAGCGGATCAATTTTCCATTTCCACCAATCCCCTCGTTTTCTCCCCGCACGATAAGTGGAATCTAATTTTTTAATCATCAAACCCTCACTTAAATGTTGGCGAGAAGTTGCTCTCGCTGCAGTAGCTTCTTCCCAAGTTTTAATTTTTAAAACTTCAGAAAGTATAATAATATCCTGTGGACCTATTTCTAATAATAATTGTTGTAGCAGATTACGTCGTTCGCGTAGTGGCGTGGTCCGAATATCTTCTCCTTGGTATTCTAATAAATCGTACGCCATTAAAATAACGGGAGCAGCAGCAAGTATTTTTTTGGTAATATTTTTTCTTCCAATGCGCGTTTGCAAAATATTAAAACTCAGGGGAGAACCTTCTCGGAAAGGAAGTATCTCTCCGTCAATCACCGTTCCGTCAGGAAGAATACTTGCTAGAGGATGATATTCTGGAAACTTATCCGTCACTAATTCTTCTCCTCTCGACCACACAAATAGATTGCTTTCCCGAACGATGAGCTGTCCACGAATGCCATCCCATTTTCGCTCCACTTGCCAATCCTGTGGGTTTCCTAATTCGGTTGCTGGATTTTCTAGAGCATAAGCCAAATAAAAAGGATAAGGTCGAGAAATATCATCCAGTGGATTTTCTGAACGAATCAATTCTTCGTAAGTAATGGTGTCTGGCGTCCAATTTCCCATGAGGCGATGCGCAATAGCATTCTCTTCTTGACCTTCAAATTGCGCCAAAGCACGCATCATCAGTTTTTGCGAAACGCCTACTCTAAAACCACCTGTAATTAATTTGTTAAAAATAAAACGCTCCCGATAGGTCATCCCATTCCATGCGTGCAATACTACTCCTTTTTTATAATCCTCTTCTTTTTTGGCTAAGCTTTTGATGATGTCAATCCAATGCGTAAGCGAATGATCGTGTTGTTTTTGAGCCGGAGGTAACACCAAAGCAATCGTCTCCGCCAAATCTCCTACAACGTGATAACTTTCCTCAAATAGCCACAAAGGAACTTGGGCCAACTCCGCAGCCCAAACGCGCAATAGGCTCGTCTTTACGGTACGTTTCGGTCGGCGGTGAGAGAGAATAGCCATGGCCCACAAACGATCCTTATCGCCTACGCGCCCAAAATAATCAACCAATGCGGCAACTTTTTTCAGGGTTTTAGTTGTCTGGTCAAGTTGTGTAAATAATTGCGCAAAGTTTTCCATGGATCGTTGAGAATGAGTTTTGATAGCTAAGGGGTGGAAAGAAGGTTTTAATTATTTTCGGAAGCAATTTTTTCGTCTTCGGTGGGATTAGTAACATCAATACTTTCGCCGGTAAACTCCGTTTCAGCCGTGTAAGCATCAAGTCCTTGCTCGCGCAAATAATTGGTGTAAACCGAAGTATAACCATGAGTAACAATAATTTTTTCTGCCTCGGTAGCCTTGACAACTTTATTTAAGTCTTTCCAATCCACGTGATCAGAGAGTACAAATCCACGTTCTACCGCCTTTCTTCTGCGGGCACCCCGCAAACTCATCCACCCAGAAGCAATACCAATAGAAATGGGTTTGAACTTTTTCATCCAAGCACTATTTAAAGCGGAAGGAGGTGCTAGGACTAAGTTGCCAAGGTAGTCCTTGACGGGAATATCTTTAGTAACACGAATAGTATCAGGAAGTTGTACCCCTTGAGCACGCATTACTTCGTTAATATTTTCTACCGCACCGTGCGTATAAATTTTCCCAATGGAAGGATCGAGATTATCAAGAATACGTTGTGCCTTCCCCAAAGAATAACCTGTAATTAAGGTGATTTTTCCATCGGCTGCATTCTTTTTCCACCAAGCATTGACTGCTGCAAAAATTTCAGCTTGGGGCTGCCAATTGTAAACGGGCAAGCCAAAAGTAGATTCGGTGATAAAAGCATCACATTTTACCAATTCAAAAGCTTCCGCAAAACCATCATCTTCTAATTTGTAATCTCCAGAAGCAACCCAAACTTCTCCTTTATATTCTACTCGAATTTGTGCCGAACCTAAAATGTGACCTGCCGGATGAAAAGAAAATTGTACCCCATTAATATTTAACTTTTCTCCGTATTCAATGGTTTGTAAATTAATATCGCCTAAACGGTATTTGATAACGGGGGCAGCAGAAGCAGTAGCAAGATAATGTTGGTTTCCCCAACGAGAATGGTCGGCGTGTCCGTGCGTAATCATTGCTCTATTCACTGGTTTCCAAGGATCAATAAAAATATCAGCTTGTTCACACCAAATTCCTTTAGCCGTGAATTGAAGTAAATCTGACGAAGTTGATTTTTTCATTAGTTGTGCTAGTTTTTGTGGGTTGAGCTTGGAGAGGGTTCGGTCATGTTTTGATAAGTAAGGAGGCTAGAAATATGAGAACTTTGGTTTGTATGTTTGCTGTAATTTAAAAGTACTTATATAACGGAATGGTTATAAAAATGTTTAAGCTTATAACCACCGTAGAATCGTAAATTGATCCCAACATTTCATAACAGTAAGTCTAGTTGTTACTCTTTTTGTACTCGTCCCATAATACTAGGCGCCGTAGAGCCGTGAATCAGAATCGAAAATAAAATTACAAAAGCAGCGATAGAATAAATTAAATTCTTTTCTGCAAAATTATCCGTTTGTAAAAAAGCCCAAGAGAGATAAAAAATGGAACCAATACCTCGAATCCCGCAAAAACTAACTGCAAGTTTTTCTACCGTACTGAGCTTAGTTTTCCATAAACTTAGATAACCAGCCAAGGGTCGAATCAAGAAAATAAAGATGGCCGCGAAGATCGCTCCGTCCCAACTCGCGAGCGAAAGAATTCCATTTAGAATAGAACCACCAAAAAGGATGATCCAAATTACTAATAATAGTTTCTCCATTTCTTCGACAAAATCGTGCATTTTTTCTTTAATATTACCTTCCATATCTTCCGCGTAGCGAATGCTCAACGCCGCAATGAAAACAGCTAAAAAACCATAGCCGTGTAACAATTCCGCAATGCCGTAGGTCATAAAAGTAATCGATAAACTAACGAAACCGTGGGGGTTAGAAATACCGTTTATCTTGGGTAATCGCTCAATGAGGTAGCCAATAAAAGATCCGATAAAATAGCCAATCGCAACGCCTAGTAAAATTTTTAATAGAAATTTATCCAAAAACCAATGTTGTAAATCAAGTTGACCATCTGCTACCAAAATGGCTAAAAAAGTAAAAGGAAAAGCTAAGCCATCATTAATACCAGCTTCCGCAGTAAGGATAAATTCTACGGAGTTTTTTCCTTCGTTAGAGTTAGTATCTTCAATTTGTACTTCCGCAGCGAGTACAGGATCCGTTGGTGCAAGTGCTGCCGCTAACAAAATTGCAGCGGGAATACTAAATAATAAAAATTCAGTCGCAAGGAAATATACCGCCAACATGGTAAGTGGCATCGTAATTAAAATTAAACGCAATGGGATTTTCCAATTTTGAATGGAATGCTTTTTACCAATTTTCAAACCGGTTCCCATCAAGGAAATAATTACAATCGCCTCCGAAATATAAAGTAACCACTGGTCTGGCCAAAAAGGGTCTGGCCAAAGTAAAGGAATGTCAAGATAATAAAGAAGAACACCCACAAGGAGCAATGGAATGGGATAACTGAGTTTTATTTTCTTTGATACCGAAGGTAGCCACGCCATAATTAGGGTAGCAGCTCCTAAACCAGCCATGATTAATAAATGATCCTGCATTGGTGTTAGATTTAGTCTCTCTAAAAAGCGTTTCTACGCGTAATGTTCAGCTTGAAAAATTATACATAAAGTTTTCTTTTTCTGTATGGTCAATCTAATAAGAGATCCGTTTTTTGGATCAATTTTTTTGAACACAAGCTTAGACTCGCCTGTTGTAGGATAAAAGTAGTTTTTTGAACAACTCCTTAATCTTAAAATGAATTTAAAATAACGTCAAGATGAAGACCAAGAAAGGGAGGGTTCTGATAGATTTTTAGCAACTCAAAAATCAAAATAGCGTATTTGTGAAACCCTATTTTACCCAAGTATTCACTTAAAAGAGAAAATAACATGAGTACAATCTACTGGCTCAGAAACGATCTGCGATTACACGACAATGAATGTTTACAGCGAGCACTGGCTACTGATCAAGCTTTGCTGATGGTGTATTGTTTCGATCCTCGACAATATAGAATACTTAGTATTGGATTTAAAAAAACGGGCTATCTTCGATTTAAGTTTTTGGAGGAAACCTTGATTGATCTCCGACAAAACATTGAAGCGAAAGGAGGAAAATTGCTAATTGTACAAGGAGAACCGGAAGTAGTATTGCCAAAACTAGTTGAAAAACTAAAGGCTAATTTTATGTTTTTCCAAAAAGAAATTGCGAGTGAGGAATGTGCGGTAGAAGATGCGTTAACTCAATCGTTAGCAGCGTCTAAATGTTCCTTAAAATCAATCTGGGGTAAAACCCTTTACCATCTCGATGATGCTCCTTTTAAAGCTTCAGAAACGCCATTGACCTCTAAAGCGTTTCGTACCAACCTTACCAAGAAAGCAAGCGTCCGTGATCTTATTGCAACGCCAGATAATCTATCCAATATTGTTGAACTTCCTAATTGGGGAAAACTCCCAACTGCATCGTCGTTTGGCTTTTCTGCGGAAGAGATTCAACAGCCAGTTTCCTCTCCTTTTCAAGGAGGAGAAACTGCGGCACTTAACCGGTTGCAGTACTACACTTTCGGGCAAGAATTACTGACAAGTTATCGCTGGACGCGGAATCGTTCCTTAGGGATGGACTATAGTTCGAAGTTTTCTCCTTGGATGGCATTGGGAAGTTTATCTCCTCGTAAGATTTATTGGGAGGTAAAACGTTACGAAAAAGAAGTTAAAAAAAATATCAGTACTTGGTGGTTGATCTTCGAAGTAATCTGGCGGGATTATTTTAAATTCTCGGCAATGCGTCATGGAAATAAAATATTCTCAAAAGGAGGCATTAAAAATAGAGATACAGAATGGCATTATGATCAAGATTTATTCGATCGCTGGCGCTGGGGACAAACGGGAATTCCATTTGTAGATGCTCATCTACGACAACTTAATCAAACGGGGTTTATGTCGAATCGTGGTCGAGTAAACTGTGCAAGTTTCTTAACGAGAGATTATAAAATAGATTGGCGTTGGGGCGCAGCGTGGTTTGAAACACAGTTACTTGATTACGATGTTTGTAGCAATTGGCTCAATTGGAACACTCAAGCAACTGAAATCTGGTATACCAACCCAGTTCACCAAGGTTATAAATACGATAAAGAAGGTAAGTACGTCAAAACTTGGCTGCCAGAACTTAAAGCGGTTGATCTCCCGTTAGTGCAGGCTCCTTGGTTAATGACGGAAGAACAGCAAAAAAAATATCAAGTAATAAATTATCCTGATCCACACGAAGTTTACAAAAAGTGGACTCGTTCTATCAACAATATTCTAAAGGCTAGTACTTAAGTTATTAATTTTTTTAATGATTTAACGTATTTTTCCATGCTACGCTCCACTTTGCTGCTACCAACAAAAGTCCTAAAACTGAAATTAGAGCCAGGATTTTACTAGAAATTTTGCTTTGGTAGTTAGTAAAGTAGAAGATTACTCCTTTTTCAAAGCATTGAATAAACTTGTTAGATAAAGTAACTTTTTCTTTTTTAAAAGAAGAAAAATACAAGTTGTTCGTTTATAGTCAGAACGAGGTGCGGGGAAAGAATGTTCACATCAATAAAAAAAATAGCATACAAATTGAAGGATTAGATAGGAAGCTAAAAATACAAATGCGTAACAAATTGATGTATCAATAAGTTACGCATTGTCTGGGTGACCTCGGCAGGACTCGAACCTGCAACCCTCAGAGCCGAAATCTGATATTCTATCCAATTGAACTACGAAGCCATATCAAGCGCGAAAGTACAAATCGTATAGTTACCATACAAATTTTAGCACGAGAGAGTTCCGTTAATTTTAAATTCTTCTCGTTATTCCACTTTCTTGACGAACAAATGGCACAAAATCTGGCAAAAAAAGCGAAATTTCGCTAACTTGCCACTGGGGTGAGATAATTTTTCGTAAACCACCTAATTTACAAGCGTACTTTCTACTAAACGATCATTGATGCAGGTTACAGAGAAACAAAGAAGTGCCTTAGCGGCTGTGTGTGATGCTTTAATTCCTTCTATTCAGAATATGGGGGAGGAGCAAGTTTTTTGGCAACGTTCGGCTAGTGATATGCAGGTTGCAGATAAGATTCTGTCTTTAGTGGATACACTTGGCGCCAGAGAACAAAAAGACTTCACACAACTTTTGTGGATTCTATCGAGCCCAATTTTAGGGCTAACTTACTGGGGCGCACTGAAATCGGCAGATCAGTTGTCACTTGCTCAACGAGAGAAATTACTTAGAAAATGGAGCGTTAGCCCTTTACCCGACCTGCGGAAAGGTTTCGCAAGTTTGAAGAAACTTACGGCACTTGTCTTCTTTGGTGATAGTCCGGCAGGAGCGGATAATCCAAACTGGGGACCAATTGGCTACGAAGGTTTAGGACCAGGAATTCCTTGCCGAAAAGGAGGCTATCATAGTGAAAAAATAACTGCTCAGGCAGATTTATCTTACGATGTAGTTATTGTAGGTAGCGGAGCGGGTGGTAGTGTAGTCGCAGCAGAATTGGCGAAGGCGGGACAAAAAGTACTTGTGCTGGAAAAAGGGAAATACCTGCCGCAAGAGCAGTTTAACAACCAAGAACTCAGTATGTTTAACCAGCTCTACGATGGACAAGGACTATTGACTTCGGGAGATGGAAGCGTGACCGTGTTGGCGGGAAGTTGCCTCGGCGGAGGAACTACGGTCAATTGGGCCGGATCTTTTCGGACACCAGATTATATTTTAGAAGAATGGGCTAAAGAACACCAGAATCCACAATTTTTAACGGAAGCATTTCAGGATGGCTTTAACTCTTCTGAGCTCAAAAATAATATTCATACCAACGAAGTCAAGCATAATCCACAGAATCAAGCCCTTTGGAATGGCGCAAAAGCCCTCGATTACAAAATAGGTCGTATTCCTAGAAATGTGGCTAATCCAGAAGATATCGCGGAAAGTTTAGCATGGAAAGCACAAGGGTTTAGTTGTCTGGGCGATCGCTATGGCATCAAACAATCTTCGCTCAAAACACACTTGCGGACGGCCGTTGACTACGGCGCAAAAATCATGACGAAAGCGGAGGTAACAAAAATCATTATCCACCAAGGCGAAGCAAAAGGAGTAACCGTGAATACAACCGATGAAACGGGAAAAATCCGCAGTTTTAATATCAGCGCAAAGCGGGTTGTCGTTTCTGCTGGTGCTATCCACACGCCTTGCCTTTTGAAAAAAAGTGGCTTGCAACATAAAGATATCGGCGAGCATTTATATTTACATCCAACGATACCTGTTTCTGCAAATTATGACCAAGCAATGTCTCCTTGGTTTGGACCAATGATGTCGGCTGTTTGTGATGAGTTCACAAAGCTAGATGGTAACTTTGGTTTTAAATTAGAAACACCACCAGCGCACCTCGGATTGATGGGCGTTGCCTTGAGTTGGAAATCTGGCAAGCAATTCAAAGAAGAAATGTTGAAGGTGAAAAACGTCGGTACCTTCATCGTATTGACACGCGATAAATTCGGTGGTCGAGTGACCATTGATAAACACAATAATCCCGTGGTTCAATATTCCCTAAGTACTTACGATAAACAGCATATGGTTCAGGGCATACAAGAGGCTTGCAAAATTCACCGTGCTGCGGGGGCTAAACGCTTGACGGTTCCGCACAACGACGTCATTCACCACGAAGTAGGGAAGGGCGATTTTGATGCATTCTTAGCACAGATTCCAAAGAAAAAATGGGAGAAAAACTACTTCAATCTTTATACTGCGCACCAAATGGGGACTTGTCGTATGGGAGGCGTAGCCAAGGATTATCCGCTCAAACCGAATGGAGAAACGAGAGAAGTCAAAAACTTATACGTTGCAGATGGAAGTGCTTTTCCTGCAGCCAGTGGTGTTAATCCAATGGTAACCATCCAGGCTTTATCATATTACGTAGCGCAACAAATTAAGGCAACGGTTAGTACGGTAGTATAAGGGTTGCCTCTCCCAAATTTATTATTTGAGTATGCTATACTTGCTCACTCACCAACTCACCAACTTCCCGCCCAATTTTCATTGCGGCATTAATTGAGCCATTGAGTTGAAAATCGCCTGCGAGGTATAAGCCCTTGCGCAACTGAGATTGTGTAGCAGGAATAGTATGCAGCACCTTCGTTTGGTTGGGCAAAGCATATTTTACCGTACGAGTGTGTAAGTGCTCCCAAGTTTCCGTAACATTTCCAAACCATTTTTGGAGCTCGTTTCTCACCGCTTTTTCTAAATCGGCTCCCGCTAAATCAGCATGACCAACTACGGATAAAGAAATCAATGATTGATCTTTATGCGCATAGCCCGGCGCTACGTTATTGATCACACAGATATTATTAACCAAGCGTTGCTTGGAGGTATTTAAGGCAATCAGTGGTTTTTTAATGGGAGCAGTTTTGGCAACAAAATGCAAATGCGTCGTACTTTGATGTTTCGTCTTTACGGGAGCAAGGGATTGAACGATTCCAGTAGCTTCCGTCGCTACAATAATGTGCGGAGCCGTAAGACTCGTACCATCAGTAAGTTGAACATTTTGCCCATCAATTTTAGCAACCTTAGCATTTGTACGGATAGAATCAGGAGGAAGTGGTTGGGCGAGTAATTTTGGAATTGCTTCCATCCCCAAATTTGGAACAGCAGTATCGGCCGCACTAAACATTTTAAAAACAAAATCAAACATTCTGCGGCTAGTAGTCAATTCCTTTTCCAAGAAAATACCTGAAAAAAATGGTGCAAAAAACTGTTCAATCATTTTAGCACTAAATCCATACTCTTTTTCGAGTACGCTATGTGTCGATATTTCTGTTTGTTGAAAAATCTCTTCAATGGAAAGTTTTGACAAACGATTTTTTAATTTCAGCGTAAGCAGTTTATCGCTAAAACTACCCGCACGTGAAAATAGGGTAGGGAAAAGGCTACCAAAATCGCGTAAAGGATCGCCAAGTAAATCTTGTTTCCCATCGGGATAAAGAAGTAAAGCTCCCGGCAAGAAGGCTTTTAAATCCAATTGAGCGTAATCTAGCCACCGTTTTGCTTCCGGATAGGCAGTGAGCAAAACCTGAAAGCCATGATCCAATCTAAAACCATCAAGGACATCCGTCTTTACTCGACCTCCAACTCGATCAGTTGCCTCTAAGAGCAAAAAGTCAATACCTTTTTCGTGAATTTGACGAGCTGCCGTAAGTCCTGCTAATCCACCTCCAATGATAATTACGCTTGGCTTCATTCTGTTTTTATGCGAATATACGGTGAACGAGCTATTCGAACAAAGATATGGGAAGATTAAGTTGAGATGATTCTTCAAAATTCATTAAACCGATTTCATAAAAGAAACCTTTGAGTGATAATTTACGTATTTAAAAAAAGACCTTATGCTTTATAGGCGATGATTTAAATGCATTAAAATGCGCGGCAGGTTTATAATATTATTTCTCTTTTTTAGCGTTAACATTAGTTTCGCACAATCCTTAGTGCCTGAAAGAGATAGCTTGCTAAGTCTCCTCGAAAATACTAATCTCGATACGAATACCGTAGAAATTTATCTCGAACTAGCTCAGTTACATCTCTATCAAGATCCTTTAACAACTATCTTGTTTTGCCAAAAGGCGATCCAACTTGGTCGCTCTGTTAGCGCTTATCAGAAAGTAAGTGATGCCTACGTCCAAATGTTTAACGCACAGCTGTATTATGGTTTTGCGGCGGATACCATATTGGAAACAACTCAACAACTCGAAATCCTGGTTAAAAACCAATTAGCTGATAAAAATATGCTGAGGGTACATTGGCTTTATGCGCTTTACTACCATAATCAGAATCAAACGGATAAAGAAATCGAAGCTTATATTAAAGCATTAGAAATTGCAAGAAATCATTACCCCAATTCTAAATACGAAGCCGGGCTTCTTGGAAATATTGGAAACATTCTTCTGGAGGAAGGTAAAAGCTCAGAAGCGTTAGTATATTTTGAAAAAACGCTAAAAGTTAAGATGGATGATATTGGTAAGGCTAATACCTTTCATAGCATTGGAGAAGCTTACAAGCATCAAGAAAAGTATGATACGGCACTGGTGTTTTTTAAGAAAGCGTATTTGTACAATGAAAAAGGAAACGACAGCAAAGGCATGGCCCGCGCGCTCATCGAAGAGGCGAAACACTACGACCGGAGTAATGAGTTTGAACGGGCTAGTCAAATCTATTCACAAACTTATGAATTGATTACCAAAAACAATATCGGTAGCTTATTCCCACCTATTTTTGTCGCTTTAGCGGAGCACCATCAAAACCGTCAGAATTATCAAACCGCTATCACCTTCGGCAAACAGTCATTGGCTGCAATTGAAGAACAGCAAAATTACGAAGATTTGTTAGCTACCTACAATCTATTGCAAAAAAGTTACGCTGCCGTAGGAGATTACCAAAAGGCATATGAATTCAGAGGCAAAGAATTGATATATAAAGATAGCGTGAGTAATGCTACTCTAGCCACGAAAGTCGAAACCTTGAAAACAGAATTTGAGGTGGAGCAAAAGGAAATAGAAAACGAATTGCTAAAAGCGGAAGCAGCCACAAATCGAAAAACATTACAAAGTAGAAATACCACCGCACTAGCTTTACTACTCGGGTTGTTATTACTCGGAAGTTGGGCTGTTTTAATTTTTCGTTCTAATCGTCAAAAACAGAAATATAACGAACAGCTAGAAATTACCGTCGCCGCACGAACCGCTGAATTAGAAAAAGTCAACAAAGGTTTAGCACAAGCCAATTATGAATTAAAAACATTCAATTACATCGCGTCCCACGACATTAAAGAACCCATTAGAAATATTGGTAACTATGCGGGACTAATTTTTCGGAAGCTCTCTCCAGAGGTGCAATTTGATTTAAAAGATTATTTTGATAATATTAAACTAAGCAGCCAGCAACTGTATACCTTAGTAGAAGACTTTTCGCGGTATACACAACTTTCTAAAGATGAAGATGTTGAATTTCGTTCTGCTGATTTGAATAGCTTAGTGACTAAGGTTGAAAGTAGCTTAGGTCATCATAAAACGGAAAGAAATTTTCGTATCATTAACCTCGGCCTTCCCCAGGTTCAAACGAATAGCTCGCTGATGTTTATTATTTTTAAAAATCTTATCGAGAATGCGATAAAATTCAACGAGTCTAATTGTCCTACGGTAACTTTAAGTGCGAAAGAAAATGATCAATTTACTGAAATCATTATCGAGGATAATGGTATCGGTATTGATCCCGTCTACCAAAAGCAAGTCTTTGAAATGTTTAAAAGACTTCATCATCGACAAGTATTTAAAGGCTCTGGAATTGGATTGGCCATCGTAAAGTTATTGACCGATAAATTAGGTGGAAGAGTGAAATTGGATCAAATGGTAACGGAAGGTAGTCGATTTATCCTCGAAATTCCTAAAGTTTAGGGCAATTTGAAGTAGACAACTTCCAGCGTATCCGCCTCAGCCGATTTTTCTAAAAAATCAGTTTCTTATTCACCTGCTCAATTCCATTGGTTAAATGTATGATATACATTCCCTTTAAGGTCTCCGTCAGTGCAAAACGAAATTCATTAAATCCTTTTGTAGGGTTTAGTTTTTGATAAAAAATAATCCTTCCACGCAAATCCGTCATGCTAATAATCGCTCCTTTAGTATCCGCGGTCTGATAATAAATTTGAATAGCTTGAGCTTCATTGTGAAGAATACGACTAATTCCGAATTGCTCAATTTGAATCTTAAGGTCTAAAGAAACTACTTCGGAATAAGTGAATGTTCCATCCCAATCCACTTGCTTAAGTCGATAGTAAACGGTATTAGAAATGGCAATAGATTTAACATTTCGATCTAGGAATTGATAGGAATGTGCCGTAGCTGTCGTCCCCATCCCTGGAAGCGCACTAATTACTTGGAATCGCTCGCCATCAAAAGATCGCTCCAATTCGAAGCCTGCATTATTTTCTTCCGAAGCCGTTTTCCAAAAAACTTGCACATCCGAACCGTCTAAACCTGCCTCAAATTGGCTGAGTTCAACGGGTAAGAAGAAATCATCAATTCTTCCCGTAGCATCAAAAATACAGACATTGCCATCGTGCAAGAAACTTCCCGGTAAAGTAAAGGCCGAACCACTCGTTAAATTATACTGTACCGTACTCGGACCAGTATTAAAAGCCAAGACGTATTTCGCGTTTGCTTCCGTAGTCACAGAATTAGGAATGCCATTCGGTACAAAACCTGGCGAATAATCAAAAACTAAGGAATTTCCTGCCACGCTTACCAATGGAGGACATTGAGCAACTAAGGCAATGGAGAAACTACTCATCAATAAGAATAGTCCTAACGCTAAGTAGGAGGAGGTTTTCAAGATGTATAGGTTTTGGTGATAAAGTTTTAAGCAACTTCTCAATTTAAAATTAAGCATTTATCTGAAATAAATAGACTTTATGCTAAAATAGTAGGTTAAACGCATCAAATTATTTTTAAATAATGAATATTGAGTAATGGGATTTTGAATATTGAGTAATGGAATTTTGAATATTGATTGGTTATCCATTTTTGGCAACGGTTGATCATTTTTCAATCAATATTCAAGTTAGATATTCAAAAATCAATATTTCTCTTCTATTCTACGGGATGAATATTTGATGCGTTTAACCGATTAAAATAGTTACACATCTTAGCGAGGAGTCCCAGCAACAATTATCAGACTTTGATTAATAAGAAGGCAGGTTGAGTAGCAAATGGATAAGAACAATCACAATTTGAGAATCACTTTTTTCCTGAGAGATAGTAGAATGGATAAAAGAAAAAAAAGGCGAGGTCATCCCGTGGCATTACTGATACTACAACCATGACCTACGCCGAACAAACAGAGAATAAATTCCCCCTTAGTATTTTTTTATCCTTTGAAAACTACTTCATTGGATAAATGCAAGCAACTTAGTTTCGTGAACTATTTTATTTACAGTGCCATCAGTTTGTGATTCCATTGCTGACGACCATTCGTCAAACTTAGGAATAACATTCCCTTCTGTGGCAGTGCTACTTGCACTTGATTCGTTCCCTTCTCCAATTGGAGAACTTGATGTTTAATTTTCCGACCCAGTTGATCAAAGATCACGAGGTCAAATTTTCCCTTTAAAATAGATTGATATTGTAGGTAGAGTTGTTGGTGAGCGACGTACTGCTTTAGCAATACGAGATCTTCGACTCCCTGAAAATAAGCACTTTCCAAGGCGGAGTTATTCGTCGTACCATCAAAATCTACTTGTTTAAGTAAATAATAATTGTAACCACGAGCAGGATTGGGGTCAACAAACTGGTAGTTGACCGTTTCCTGGCTATTCCCAGCAGCTTCGACGATACCAACGGATTGGTAAGATCGACCGTCGGCACTTCGCAAAATTTCGAAATACTGATTGTCTTCCTCTGAAATTGTTTGCCAATCGAGTATCACTGTTTTACTTTTTGGCGTCGCCTTGAAGTAAACTAACTCAATGGGCAAGGGGGCAAGATCAATGGATCCTATACAATTTCCGCTGGCATCGTACTCACAGTAGACCGTGGTTCCTGGGGGATTGTAACTATAAGCTACAAATTGAGTCGGGTCTCCCGTGGAGGGACAAGCTGGATCACATTGCGCCGTAGCCGTACAAGGGCCAAAGCAACAATATGCAAAAACTAACAAAATAGTGTTTGTAAAATAACTTTTCATGGTTACAACGGTTTTCAGGACGAAAGGGGGGATTACCGTTTAAGAATTCGTTCGCACGTCTTCCCTAGGATAAGCCATTCCTAATAATTTGTTTTGTCGGTTATGTAAAATAAATCTATAAAATAAATCTAGTGTTTGCGTACTAATTCCAGGACTGAAGTTGTTCATACGACTTAGTCAACTGAAAATTTATATTCAGAATTTGCTATAAAAAAAGTCAACGACGCATAAAGCTTAACTATACGTAGCGCGTCCTCACAATCATAGCGAGTAATGCAATTGAAATTATAATTATAATAGGCGTTTTATCATGCTTCGAACAGCTGTAATTTCAAAATGATCAATCATTTGAAAAGACTCAAACTGTAAATGGGCTCAAAAGCGCATACAGAAAATACCAGCGTGCTGGTTGCATGAAATGGGATTAGTCGTGTGTGGAAAATAAAAGAAAGGAATGTGTAGTTCTCGTTCTTTAGTTTTTGTTTTGAAGTTGCTTAATGACAACTTTTGCAGCAAGATTTAATCACGCTCGTTCACTGCGCTTTCATAAGGATTAGTACCTTGCGGTTTTTTGTAATGTGTTCTTGGTTAAAATGTTTCCAAAGACTGTGCCAAAAAGTGTTTTTAAATCGTTTTTTTTATAAAAAAAAAGCGATTTATCCATTTTTTTTTCCTCAGATTTTATTTTATGACCTAATTATTAAACTTTAGATGAGTCCTTACTATTATAAACTCGTACTTTTACGAAAATTTTGAATTAAACCATATGAGTAACTCAGTTAGCGAAGAAGTCGATTCTCCCAAAAAGAAAGTAAGTCGCGAAAGTTTTAAAGATGCTATTCAAATCTTTGAGTACGTCCGACCGTATCGCTGGTACGTCATTATTGGACTGCTATTGCTCTTTTTATCGAGCTTAGTCTTTATGGCTTTTCCCAAAATCATCGGTGAAATGCTGAAAATCGCAGATGGCGAAGGACAAACGAATTATACCCTCGGCGAAATGGGCTGGTTGATCTTTTTTGTCCTCATCGCTCAAGGGGTAATTTCCTATCTCCGGGTTATTTTGTTTGCCATCTCAAGTGAAAAAGGAATTGCCGATGTCCGACGTGCTTTATACAAAAAATTAATCGCGATGCCCGTTGTATTCTACGAAGAAAGTAGAGTAGGGGAACTAATCAGTCGATTAACTGCCGACGTAGAACAATTATATAGTGCTTTTTCCATTGTACTTGCAGAGTTTATCCGACAAGTCATCATCGTAGTGGTAGGAATTGTACTGATTACGATTTCTATCCCTAAACTGGCTTTTATCATGCTGGCTACTTTTCCCGTTGTGATTATCGGCGCCATGTTTTTTGGGCGATATATTCGTAAGCTTTCCAAACAACGACAGCAGGAACTAGCAGAAACCAATACGATTCTTAGCGAAACGATGCAATCTATTAACATGGTAAAGTCCTTCACCAATGAATGGTACGAAATTAATCGCTACGGTGGTAGCGTAGATTCTGTGGTGAAAATTGCGATGAAGTTTGCTAGAGGACGAGCGTTATTTTCCACTTTCATTGTATCCATCCTTTTCGGTGCTTTATTTTTTATTATTTGGCAAGCGGTTTTGATGATTCAAAATGGAGAAATTCATTCGGGAGATATGATTGAATTCGTAGCTTACACCGCCATCTTAGGAATTTCGATCGGTAGTCTTGGAAATTTTTATACGCAACTCTTAAGTGCGATTGGCGCAACGGAACGGGTGCGAGAAATCCTAAATGCCGAAAGTGAAGTTGATATCGAAAATGGCGATCTAAAAGACTTTCCCAAACTTAAAGGAGATATTCGTTTCGATGATGTACGGTTCTCTTATCCTACCCGTGACGATGTGGAAGTTTTAAAAGGCATTAATTTAGATATTAAAGCGGGACAGAAAGTAGCGCTCGTCGGAACGAGTGGCGCTGGAAAGTCTACCATTATGCAACTCCTACTTCGTTTTTATAATTTTGAAAAAGGTACGATCTCCGTTGATCAAAAAGATATTAAAGATTTTGAGATCACGGCTTTTCGGAAAAATATGGCAATCGTTCCCCAAGAAGTCATGCTTTTTGGAGGAACTATTCATGAAAATATTCTATATGGTCGACCAGGTGCTTCCGAAGCGGATGTCATCAACGCTGCGAAACAATCTAACTCTTGGAAATTTATTAAAGATTTTCCAGATGGTCTAGATACCATTGTTGGAGAGCGTGGCGTTAAATTATCGGGTGGTCAACGCCAGCGAATCGCCATTGCAAGAGCTATTCTGAATGATCCATCTATTTTATTATTGGACGAAGCAACCTCTTCCTTAGATGCAGAATCGGAACGTCTCGTACAGGAGGCTCTTAATACCTTGATGCAAGGTCGTACGTCCATCATTATTGCGCACCGATTAGCTACCATTAAAGATGTGGATTGTATTTATGTCATTGATGGTGGCAAAATTATCGAACAGGGTACGCATCGAGAATTAGCGGATATTGAAAATGGCGCGTACAGTAATTTGGCAAAATTGCAATTTGAAACGATGTAATTAACGAAGCGATGGAAACGAAAGCACCTTGGTATCAAAGCCCTTATCGAAAAGCAGTTCTGCTGGCTATTTCGATTTTTCTGGTAATTGTTTTATATACCATTGAGTTCGATTTCCTGAGCAAAACTTTTGAGGTCTTTCGCATGATGATCATTGCACTGGGAATCGGTGCAGTGGTCGGTATCTATTTTGGAAATCGTTTTAAAGAACAAGGCAAAAACCTAGAAGAAAAAATTGTTTTCTTCGCACTTTCCTTTTTTATCTGTCTCGTCGTTGTACCTTTATTATTTAGTATGACCAATCGTTTACTAAGTTTTCACGCTGCAAAAATGGAGCCCTTAGAATTTATTTCTTCGAAAGCTTTTGGTATGAAACGTTTCGGAGTACGTAAGGAAAATATGATGGATGTGGATGGTTACCACTTATTTTTTCTCCGCGATGGAAAAGTCGAACGGATCAAATCGGAGCAGGAATTATTTCCCGGGGCAGTTAGTGGCGATCCAATCCAATTGCCCATTAAGCAAGGTCTTTTTGGATTTTACTTCGTCGCCCTCAACGCGCAAAACTAAGTGATGGAACAGCTTGAAAGCCTTGACGGGCAAGAATTGGATCTAGCCCCCGAATCCTACACTTTTATTGATCGATTGAGTTGGATTTTTATCATTATTTCCGGCTTTTGTACTTTTTACGGAATTTACAGCTATAGTCTTTTTTTGTTTTATGGTAATACGGCGTCTGTCTTTGCTTTCAATCAAAGTGGTCAAGCTACTTATGCATCCAGTATCTTAAATTGGTTGGTACAAACTTATCTACAGTACCAAATCATTTTCAGTATTTTATTTTTCTTGGGCTGCTTAATCATGTTTTTTGCTGCTATCGGTTTAAAGAGAAGAAAGCGAATCGCTAAATCCATTTTCATTAAATTATTATACCTTCACATTTTATATTGCCTGTTGCGAATGCTAGGGATTCTTTATTTCATGCGGAGTGTTTTTGCGTTCCCGCTTCCCGAGTCTGTCGCTGGAAAGTGGAATAATATCCATAATGTGGCTCAGTTTACGATCATTGCTTACCCCATTTATTGCATCACCTTATATTTTCTTTATCGGTGGATTCATCGGCGGTTAAATGCTATGCAAGCCATTTTTAACTAAGAAATTGTTTTTAAACAACTTCAATCAACTTCCTTTTAAAGTGAAAATCATTCCTGAATATTCTTTAAAAAAATACAACAGTTTTGGCATTGAAGCTAAAGCAAAATCCTTTGTCAATATTGAGAAGGAGGCGAGTTTGCAAACCGTCATTGCGACGACCTCCGAGCCAATTTTTATCTTAGGTGGCGGAAGTAATATTTTGCTTTGTCAAGATGTGGATGGGCTGGTACTGAAAAATAATATCAAAGGGAAGAAACTGCTACGATCCTTTAAGCACCAAGTTCACGTTGCCGTTGGCGGTGGCGAGAATTGGCACGAGTTTGTAAGATGGTGTATTGATCAAAACTATGGGGGCGTAGAAAATTTATCGTTGATTCCTGGGACTGTTGGTGCGGCACCAATTCAAAACATTGGAGCGTATGGCGTTGAGTTAAAAGATATTTTTGTGCGCTTGGAAGCCATTGAGCTAAAAACCGGGGAACGGCATATTTTCCGTTTGGCAGATTGTGCATTTGGGTACCGAGATAGCGTTTTTAAAAGACAATATAAAGGCAAATACTGTATCACAAAAGTCGTTTTTCGTTTATCCAAAACAGCAAAAGTGAACGTGAGTTACGGTGCCATTCAAGCTACGCTTACAAATATGGGCGTTACTCAGCCTGACATTCGAGCCATTAGTGACGCTGTCATTCACATTCGACAATCTAAATTACCAGACCCAGCAGTACTAGGGAATGCGGGTAGCTTTTTTAAGAATCCGGTCCTTTCCAAAAATCAATTTGAACGTTTACAAACTGCTTTTCCATCCGTCGTATATTACGATTTACCCGACGGTACCGTAAAGGTGCCCGCAGGATGGTTGATCGAACAAAGTGGCTGGAAAGGGAAACGGGTAGGGAACACTGGAAGTCATAAAAATCAAGCGCTGGTACTCGTGAATTACGGCAACGCTACGGGCAAAGAAATTTATACGCTTGCAATGGATATCATAGCGTCTGTCAAGCAGAAATTCGGCGTCCAATTAACACCTGAAGTAAACATTTGGTAAGTATCCGAAGACTCATCTTAGGTCGCTAAACCGTAAGCTTTTAATCTTACCTTTTTCCCTCGTAAGGTCAAACAAAAACCTTCAAATTGTAGCACTACACCATCTAATTTTTCTAGAACGGGGCGCTTGTGAGGCGTCAAAATGACGAGTGTCTTACTGTGTTGTAAAAGTTGCTGAACCAGTGGGTATAGCTGCTCGGGAGGACAAAGGTGCATTGCAAAACTGCAAATGATACAACTATAGTTTCCTGCGAGTTTTCCACGAATAACATCTTTGAAATCAAGTCGCAGGCAGCTTTTGCCTAATTGTCGTTGGTAGGCTTCGTAGGTAAAAGGATCGCTGGCTACCGTATCGGAATGACCAAGCGTTTCGAGGACTTGGCTGACTTCACCACTACCACAACAAAAATCTAAGACTTGCGAATAATCTAACCGAGTTTGGTTTTGCAGTAATAAGCTTCGAATATGTTCGAAATGAGGATTGATGTAATCTGCACCATGTTGCTGATAGTATTCTTTTACCCCGAGCTTAGCATACAGATTACGAATTGCTTTCATGCACTGAAATATTAAAACAATTTCAAAAATAAAGACTATTGCTCCGCAGCTTCTTTTGCATCTTTACGATCGTAACGATTTACCCGTTTTCTACCTTTAAAAGGAACATAACGATAAGGACGGTCTTTAAAATCTTTCAGAAAGGCATCCAATTGGTTACTTGTTTTGGTGAGTGAGTTGTATAATTCTTGATCGTTTACCAAAAGGCCTAAAGTTCCTTCGCCATTATTTACTTTCTTCACTAAAGCATTAATTTCCGCCATTGCTTCGTTCGATTTTTCGAGCGTTTGTTGTAGTTTCTGAATGGCTACGTCAGCATTATCAATCGTACCATTTGCTTTGGTCATCGTTTTACCCAAATCTACGTCATTTAGCTGAGCACTAAATTGAGAAGCATTTTTGATGAGATTACGAATATCTTCATTGCTTGCCGTTAAGCTTTGTGTCATACTTTCTAAGTTACCTAAGATATTACCTACTTTCCCCGTAGATCTTCCCACCAAACGATCGATGTTTTCGGTGGTTGATCGTAGGTTGGCTAAGCTTGCATCCAAGTTGCGGAAACTTCTCGCTAAGCCTTTCCCATTGGGATCGCTTAGTTTATTGTTGAGCGTATCCATGATTTCTCCAAACTCCGTAGAAAGGCTACCGATGTAACGGTCCATATTTTCGTCGCCAATCATCGAGGCCATTAAACCTTTAGTTACTCCTTGAATCGTGCCTTGTGCGCAGTCCGCTCCAGAACAAAGATCATTATTTACAATCTGAATTGCTTTACCGCCCATTACACTTGGGCTATAAATTTCTGCAATTGCATCTTTGTGAATTTTCACATCCTTACGAATATTTAAAACCACGATAATTTTTTCAACGTCGGTTGGTTTAAGGTAAATATTACTGATTACGCCAACTTGAAAACCGTTAATTAGTACCGGCGCAGAGATTGCAAGCTGGTCAATTTTATTGTATTCTACTTCAATGATATTAGAAGAAGTTAGAATGTTTTGGCCTTTGAGGAACTTGTAGCCAAAGATCGATAGACTGATCGCAACGATTGCTAGAATTCCAATTTTTACTTCGTTTGACATATTTTTTCTTTATTACGGTCAAAACCGTCTAATTGCTTCTCGAAAGGAGCTTAATTAAAGTTTTTCAAGAATAGTAATATTTTTACTTCAAAAAACAATCCAAAAGTATACTATTATTTCATAATAAGTACTAATGTAAGCTAATAAGTGATTTAATTTTGTTCAGGCACTTACTTAGTTATGGGATTCTGCTTTGTTGCTTCGCATCTTCCAAGGGAATTCTTCGCCCATCTCGATAGGCGACGATAAATGCTTGTGAAAAACCTGCTTTTTGTAGCCGTTTTTGTGCTCTGGTTGCCGTTTTCAAGCCGTTAAAACCTAAGGCTAAGTATTTATAAATGCCTTCTTCTTCTTTTATCTCAACCGCATAAGCAATATTTTGCCATTTTTTT
>JBGCFY010000194.1:0-13149 GCA_045110315.1 Saprospiraceae bacterium | reverse complement strand
TGCCTTCCCAATCACGCTCTACAATGAATGCAGTCAGGTTTTTATCATCTTCTATGCGGGCAAATACGATAAAGACATCAGCAAAGCCAGCATTAGAGATCCACATTTTCTGACCATTCAAGATGTAGTGTTTTCCATCTTCCGAAAGTATCGCTTTCGTTTTTGCCGCTAAGGCATCCGAACCAGACGCTGGCTCCGTCAAGCAATAAGAAGCTTTCAATTCTCCGGTAATCAAACCGGGAAGATATTTCTTCTTTTGTTCTTCCGTTCCAAAATAAAGAATAGGCAACATCCCTATTCCAGTATGCGCCGCGTAAGTCGTCGAAAAAGAACCAGAAGGTCCCATGACATCACAAATCAGCGTATTGGTATTCGTATCCAATTCCATTCCACCGTAAGTCTCTGGCATATGACTACCCAATAAACCAAGACCTCCCATTCGTTCCAAAAGTGTCTCCGCAATATTGTCTTCTCGCTTCTCTATCTTTTCTATGTTAGGAACAACTTCATTATTCAAAAAGTCAAGGCACATTTCCTTGATCATCAACTGTTCTTCGTTGAGCTCCTCTGGGATAAAAATATCCTGCGGCGAAGAATCTTTAATTAAAAACTCTCCCCCATTCAGTACCTCTTGTTGAACAAAATTCTCTGGATTCTTTGTCATGATATCTATAATTTTATTTTTTTAGCGAATTTTCGCTATAAATATACGAGTTTTTCCATAAAATGTAAACCCTCCCTTTATATTTTTAGTTAATTTTTCTTTCTTAAAACAACCTTTGAGCACTTAATCAACTCATAGCAAGCACCTTATAAGCTTAAAACAACTTATATAGGACGATCATACCAAAAGGCGAAAATTCGCAAACCAAGGATGTTTTTCACCAAAAAAGTAAGAAATAGGCGTAGAAATGGCGTAGGAGGAGGTGATTATTCATTTAAATCTACAAATCTCATTCCAATCGTAGCACTGAGTGGAATGAGGCGTTCGCCCGACCATTCCCCAAAAACACTAACGGGATGACCACCACTGATCGCCATTAGTTTCCAAGCACTATCATTTTTGTTGACCGCAATGCTACGCTGCGTGGTATCGACTAGGTATAAATCATCTCCGCGCATCGCCGGGACAACTTCCGCTAACCCGCAAGGAAAGTTGGTGATCCAAGGATCTAAACCAACAGCATCGGCGTAAGCATCCATGAAGGCAGGAATATTTTTTTCGCCCGCAAAATCATTGAGTGGAGTATCTTTAAGTTCCATCTCTTTTGCCAAAGCCCGCAAGGGGAAACTCCCCGGATAATAGACCATTTCTCCACTAAAAATACTGCCCACGGGCCACTGTTGAGGATAACTTGCATTTCCAAAGGAGAAATCAAGCAGCAAAACATAGCGTTGGGTCTGCTGACCTTTCAACCAAGTCCGCCGAAAATTGAGGTTTTCTTCGATCCCCGTTATTTGTCCAACCACCGCCCAATCATCTTGTACGGCGGGCAAATCGAGTAAAGTTTCTTTTTTAACATTGACACCAGCTACAGAAAATAGAGCTTCCCGCAATCCTGCGGATAAACTTTCTCGTTGTTTAAATCCTGTACTAATCAAATAAATTTCTGCCAATTCAGTCAACATCTTCGCAGGCCAATCTGACGTAGCGCCTTGAATTAGTTGCAATGCTTTAATGCGTTTAGCAACTCCTGCCAGTTTAGCATCTACCATCCGAGTTGCCATTCCATTCCAAAAAGCATAATCCTGACCTTCCGTTTGTGCTAAGCCTTGCCGAATGAGATCCAATAACCAACTATCCAAATCTACAATACCTTTTTCCATCAAACCTAAGCGCATCTGCCAGTTCTTTGCCTTCAATGCTTCACTTTTAGCTTTGGCTTCGGGACTTTGTTCTTTGCTTTCGCTGGTCACTGCTTTTTTATCCCGCGTAGTAAGCCAGTCTGCAACCCAAGCAGGCAAGTTCTGCGCTAAAGTTAGCACACTCGGATCATTGTTATAGAGTAGTAGCAAACCCAAACCATGTTTACAAGGAAACTTTCGACTTGGACAAGAACATTTGAAGGCGGGACCTTTGAGATCAACACTCGTTTGATAATCCTTGGCACCACTCCCCTTGCAAGCGCCCCAGATGGCACGTTCGTTGCCTGCTAGCAACGACCATTTCTTAACCGTTGCGAGGGATTCACCGCGCTTGGCCGTATTTGGATCTGGTGCAAAAGATAAAATTTGAGTAGTCGTCCAATTCAAGTTGTAGGGTTGATTGTTTCTGCAATAATACAGCAAACTACGCAGTTAGTCAAAATTATTTTCGTAGATACACAGACTACACAAAGGGCTTAACACAAAACTGACCACTTCGAAATGAATTCCAAAGCGGTCAGTTTATTTTTGCGTTTAATGAACGTAAATAGTATCTAATCTATTTTTGTAAATTTCTGTTGTGCGATGATCACGCCATCTCGATCCGTAATTCTAATTAAGTGAATACCATTCGTCAAATCACGAAGATCAATGGTAAAACGCGTTTCTCCTTTTTCTAACGATAAGTCGATACGTCTCTCCAAGCTGCCGTTCGTTCCAAAGATGGAAACCATTCCATTTTGCAAACTTACTTCCGATTGTAATTCAACTTGTAAACTATGCTTTGCTGGATTTGGGAAGATGCTAATCTCCGTACTTCGCGCAAAATCTACGGATACGACTTTACTGTATTCGAAACTACCATCCAGATCTACTTGCTGTAAACGGTAATAATTCGTTTTCGCCAAAGGACGTTCGTCTACCAATTGATAAGTTTGTTTCGCTTGGGTTGTTCCCTTCGCTTCTACCCTTCCAATATTTTCCCAATTTTGAGAATCTCCACTCCGCGCTACAATAAAGTGACTACTATTCTTTTCAGAATCAGTTACCCAATCTAAAACTGCCGTTGCTCCTTTCTTTTTTGCCGTAAAGGTCGTCAACTCTACGGGTAATGGTGCAAAGCCTGGATTTCCTACTGCCATTCCAGAAAAGCCTGAGCTAAAGGTATGTGTCGCATAAAAACCATTCGTACCAAAACCTGTTTTTCCAGAATCTGTAAATCCGATTTCCGTTGTTCCAGCACCACCCGGTTCTGGATTACCTGACGTTGTATTAACAATAGCAAGCGGTGTTTTTACAATATTAGCATCAAAGCGCCATTGCCAGCCTGTTGCTAATTCCCAACCCTGTACTTCGGCTTCGGTAAAGTATAGCGTTACCTTATAACTTGCAGTTGGTGTATTGAATTGTGGCGTGAATAAAAAGGTCTTATCCGTCACAAAAGTAGATGGATCGGAATCCCAAAACTCGCTTGCTCCTGTTCCCGCTCGATCAATGGTCAAACTTACACAACCAAAGTCATGACTACCGTTTTCAATTCTTGCCATTACGGAACCATCTGCTCGATAAAAATAAACATCTGAATTCGGGGATAAATCTTGCTCGTCTGTATCATTTAAAGTGTTGGCAACCTCAGGTTCAAAAGGTGTTAAGACCTTTAGTTTAACATTATCAATCGCCATTCCATAGAGCCAACCGCTCGCATCTGTATATCTAAAAGCAAAGCGGACATTTGAGTTACCAACATAGTTACTAACATCAATACTCTCGGTTCGCCAGCTTCCTTGGTCACCTAGCGACGCAACTTGTGTATAACTTCCTCCATTCAAGGAGACCATTAAATCTCCTTTTTCTTGATTTCCTTGGTAAGTTCTTTCTTGAAAGTAAATATCAAAATCTAATGTTGCACCAGTATAGCTAGACAAATCAAAAATTGGACTGATTAATTTAACATCATCCATTTGACAATTACAAGCATCATCATTTACATAGAACAATTGTGCACTTCCATTAGAAGGGACAGACCATGAGTTACTCGAAGCATCAGATTCATCTCCTAACTCCCAATCATCTCCTGTTCCTGCGTTTAAGGAACTAAAGCCACCGTTACCAGTTTCGAAGTCTTCGTTATAAATTACAATCTCCATTGGGTCGCCCGGAGCGATGTCATTATCTCCCAAAGTAATCGCTAGCGGATCACCAGCCGTGACATCCGTAGTCCCTGCATTACTAACCGTTAAACTTAGCGTTGCATCTTCTGACAATTCTACGTTACCATCATCGTAAACTCTAATCGTAATATATTGTGTATCTACATCCGAGAAAACAAAAGGACCTCCGTTGAGAATTTCGTAATCACTCAATAAGTCTGCACTACCGGATTGCGTCAAATTTACAATTGCGGGAGCAGATGGCGTTAAACTCAACCAAACACCAACTGATAAATCCGTATAATCTCTGCAATCTCCAGCGGAACTTGTCGTCAATGGTGCTGCGCCTTCGACAACATCTATCGTAGTCGTCAAGAAATTAACTTCAGGATTGGAACAAAAGCTAGGTAAGTCAAAAGCTTCTACCCCATCACTTCGGCTACCAGAGCTTCCTTGATCTGCACTAAAGCCTAAACCTCTCCGTGCGAAAGATTCCCAGATTAGACATTGATTAGCTCCACCATTCAGGGCTTGATCCGCTGCTAAAATTCCATCTCTACCATCGACAAATCCAGGGCTACAACCTTGTAGCTTTAGACCTTCAATAACCAAAGCCATGGCAATATTATTTCCACCAGTACCACTATATAAATCAGGATCAAATCCATATACACCAATCAAGTCCCAAGTCATTTCCCAAAGCATACCCGCCCAAACCGAACCAACGCCATGAGGAACCGCAGCTGTTTTGATATCATCATATGTATGAGGATTTACATTAAAATCTGTACTATACGGAAAAGGACGTATCCCACCTCCGTTGGGTCCTTGACCAAATAACCAAGTTCCCATTCCTCGAGCATCAGTCGCTGCATCTCCAACTTCAATTGTCATTACCATTCCGAAATAATCACTCCAGCCTTCTCCCATTTGCTCTGAATTATTTAAGCAACCTGAATTAGAAGCTCCTCCGGTAAGTCGAGTAGAAATTCCGTGACCATATTCGTGTACGATTACACCATTGTCTAAATCTCCATCTCTAGAATTACAAACATACATCTGCATCCGAGGGTTACTACCGTCTGGCGGAGTTCCCATATTAGCATTACAAGTTCCTGATCCATCCTG
This sequence comes from Saprospiraceae bacterium, assembly GCA_045110315.1. Taxonomy (GTDB): domain Bacteria; phylum Bacteroidota; class Bacteroidia; order Chitinophagales; family Saprospiraceae; genus CALFBG01. The sequence goes on along the minus strand of JBGCFY010000194.1, from coordinate 8,005 downwards.
CGCCTCTGCGTTGACATTATCACTGCCAGAACCTCCTCTTCCATAATTATTTTCTTGAAAGTTACCACTCGCTTCATCAAAACCATATTGATACCAAACATCGTGGGTAACGTTACTCCAGTAGAATAGATTCGTAATTGCTGCTGCTTCCGATTGATCGCCGTTGCTATAAGTAGTATTAATTGGGAAATCAAAAGTCAAAGCCGCTCCACCATCAGGACTGAATCCTTGATTGTCTCCGTCTTCGTAAGCATAAGCGTTATTTCCTCTCGTAATCGTATATTCTGCTCCCGGAGAACCATTAGTATCGTGCCAGCCAAAAGGAGAAGCACTAGCATTGTCAGGATCATTAACCAAAGATCGGTTACCGTGACCTGGCGTTTCTACGGGTAATGGATATACGCGATATCCTCCTACGAGTGCTTCCGTCGGAGCAGCGGTTGTGGTTATCGTTGTTGTGGAAACCGTCGGTGCGTGCGTATGAGCAGCGTGTGTCGTACTGCAATCATGTGCAGGGGTATCGAAATTACAACTCGTTACCCAATTGGTTTCGTAGAGAATTTCTCCCGTAGTTGCATCTACTTTTAAGCTCCACCAATTTTTAGCATCTAGTTCGTAGATAGACAAATCCCAAGTCAATCGAATCGTTCCCTCTTCCGTTGGGTGATACATTAATTTCGCGGGAATGTTTTCTAAAGAAATGCCTCCTTTACTCAAAACGACGGACTGATCAACCGTTGCTTTATTTTCTACCACTTTCAATACCTCTGTCAAACTATATCCTTTTTCCAAGGCAACCGCATTGACTGCCTCCATCGCAGAAAGGGTAGGACTAGCACTACTAATCCGATCGCCGAGACTGGCGATAAAATCATTATTCAATTTAATCAATTCGCCTTGCGAACTGAGGTGTACACTACCATTCGCTTGGTGTACCTCAATACCGTCTTTTAGTTGACGGAAGTAAAAATGAGCAACCTTACTCTTTTTACTCGTGTGGTGATCGGTCAATTTGAGCTCCGCAATGTCCTCGGGAGCAATACCGTATTTTTTGCCAGATCGTAAAAGCTCTTGCTTAGCAGTTTCTACCGTGGGTTGAGCAAAAGCTAGGGATATAGAAAAAATTAAACAAAGGAAAGAAAGGAAAATCTTTTGTGTCATTAGATCGAGGGTTTAAAATGATTTGTAATAGATAGTAACATCCATCTTAGATAGGAAGAGGTTTAGGTGTTAAGCTGGTACTTTGAGGATAAGAAGTCTAACAAAAATAAGAAAGCTTTGTTGTTTGATTTAATCAAAAAACGATTAAATAGTACAAATTAAAATTTTCTTTTATATGAAACCATTAAGATTGACAGTAAAGTTATTAAAATAATATTCTTTTTTTTATCATAAATGGTTCAATAATGACCTGAATTAGTCAAATTTGAAGAATTTTGTGGGTAGAATCACTTAAAATTGATGCTCTGATTCAAAATAAAGCTTGAGCAACTTGAAAATCAGGTTCTTTTCTCCCACTACAGCATAAAACGCTCCTGAGGTAAAATTACAATATTAAGAGGAAGCCAAAGGGAATAGAAATACGCAATTTAGGTCTAGCAAAGGGAAAGTACGGCTAGAAAAATTTATGTAGAATAGTTTTTTAAAAGAAAAATTAAGCGTTGCGGGAGTGAGCTGAGTGGCAATTTATGTTACGATTCTGTTTCTGTATCCTTGTAAATGCCTAGCTCCTTCATTGCTTTTTCCGACGCAGTTTGTTCGGCGCTCTTTTTATTAAAATCATCGGCAATGGCTAGTTTTTTACCATCAATCAGTACGGCTACTTTGAAGCGATCACGTTTTTCGAATTTATATTTAGCAAGCATTTTATACGTAACGGTTTGGCCATTTTTCTGACACCACTCGAGCAATTGACTTTTGTAATTATCATCAAAAGTTTCTAACTCATGAATATCCAAGTAGCCGCGTAAAATTCTGCTAACGACATATCTTCTCGTACGATTGTAACCGCATTCGATATAAATTGCACCAACTAAAGCTTCTAGAGCGTTGCCGAGCATGGAACGGCTCAGGCGGGTATTATTATATTCTGCCAAGAAAACGTCGAGTCCCATTTTATCCGCAATACGATTCAGTGATTGTCGCTTGACAATTTTCGAACGCATTTTGGTGAGGAAACCTTCATCACTGTTAGGGTATTTTTTGAACAAGTACTCTGCGACGATGGTACCAAGTACAGCATCTCCAAGATACTCTAATCGTTCATTACTTTGGATCGCGTATAGTTTATCGGTAGAAGCAGATTTGTGATAAAAAGCCAATCGAAAGAGGCTAAGATTGACCGGAATAAAACCGAGTAGACTTCGCAGTCTCCTAGCGAAGTTCTTATCTTTTGATAAAAAGTAGTTATATAATTTTAAAACAAAGTTCAACCCTGAATTGCGTGTTTGTAATAATGGTATAAAAAAATCTCTTATTGGTACTTATGCTTCAAACTTTTTGAAAATGAGTGATGAATTATGTCCACCAAATCCGAAAGTATTACTTAAAAAAGCTTTAATCGGTCTTTCCTGTGCTTCGTTGAACGTAAAGTTCAATTTGTTATCAATAGCAGGATCTGACGTAAAGTGATTAATCGTTGGCGGGACAACTCCGTGATGCATCCCCAAAATTCCAGCAATCGCTTCAATTGCTCCTGCACCTCCTAAAAGGTGTCCAGTCATCGATTTTGTAGAACTGATATTCATCTTATAAGCGTGATCACCGAAAACCTGTAAAATCGCTTTAGTTTCTGCAACATCACCTAACGGAGTAGAAGTACCATGTACGTTTACGTAATGAATCTCTTCAGGGTTCATTTTTGCATCAGAAAGTGCAAATTTCATAACATTCCGTGCGCCCAAGCCATCTGGATGTGGTGCAGTAATGTGATAAGCATCAGCACTAGCGCCACTACCACAAACCTCTGCGTAGATGGTTGCTCCTCTTTTTGTAGCGTGTTCGTAAGATTCTAGGACGATAGACCCTGCACCTTCTCCAACCACAAAACCATCTCGATCTAAGTCGAAAGGCCTAGATGCCGTGGTAGGATCATCATTTCTTTCCGAAAGGGCTTTCATTGAATTGAATCCCCCCATCGTAGGTTTTTCTATACTTGCTTCCGAACCACCACAAATGACGATATCTTCTCGACCTAAACGAATTCGGTCGAAAGCATTACCAATCGCATGAGAAGAAGAAGCACAAGCAGAAACCGTTGCGTAGTTGACACCTCTAAATCCATATTTGATGGAAATCATACCCGCAGCAATATCTGGAATCATTTTGGGCACCATAAAAGGATTGTAACGAGGCGTACCGTTGCCCAAAGCAAAATCTTCAATCTCTTTTTCTAAAGATCGGAGACCGCCCATACCAACGCCCCAAATAACACCCGCTCGATCCAAATCAACATTTTCAACATCAAGTCCTGAATCAAGCATCGCTTCATCCGTTGCCACCATTGCTAGTTGGCAAAACAAATCCATTTTACGCGCCTCTTTTCGATTAAAGTAATCATTAGGGTTGAAGTTTTTGACTTCACAAGCAAAACGAGTTCTAAAATGGGTAGCATCAAAATGGGTAATCTCGGCAGCACCACTTCGTCCTTTGGATAAACCATCAAAATATTCTTTAATGTTATTTCCAATTGGTGTAATTGCCCCCAAACCAGTTACGACAACTCTTTTCATAAAATGTAGATATTAGTTTTGACAAACCTAGGGTTAACAATAAACTGAGTATTTAATAGTCTCGAAATGAAGTTAATTTAAAAACCAAACTTGCTTCGTATTACCTTTTAAATAATGCATTGCAACATATAATAATACCTCACAATGAAGTCTTCTTTTTGTTACGGCGCACTTAAAATAACTATTAAATTACTACAAACAAGCACAAATTAGATGATAACTCTAATTTGTGCTAGCGCAGATTGATTGCTTAAGATAAGAAATTAACAGTAAGCTACTGTTATTCAATAATTACCCATTCGTGTTATATTTCCTTCACTCAATCTATTTTTCAACTAGTGACCGATCACATCGAAACGCTTTCGATCTTCCTGTAGTTGTTTAAAGTTGGGAATTAAACGAAAAGAGTAATAATTGGAAGTATTGAATGTTATCAATCATTTCTCAAATTACAATCCTTAAAAATCAAGGATTTGCTATTTCTAGCTCCTGTGTGTTGTTTATTTCGTCTCTTCAGTGATAAATTTCACTGCTTGACCTACGGTCTGGATATTCTCAGCTTGCTCATCAGGAATAGCGATTTCGAATTCTTTCTCAAATTCCATGATCAATTCCACGGTGTCCAAAGAATCCGCACCCAAATCAGTTGTGAATTTCGCTTCTGAAGTTACTTCAGATTCGTCGACAGCCAATTTTTCAATGATGATTTTTCTTACTCTTTCTTCGATGTTAGACATAATAATTCTCTTTTGTTGATTTACAAATACTTTGCAAGAAGTGCAAATTAAAATATAACTCCCTTGATAACCAAAGTTTTCAATAACTTTTTAAAGAAGTTACCTCAAAATGATTTTAGCTATGAAAGCTAAATACTTGAAGTTCAACCGAAAGCTCTTTTGTATTTTAATCGCTAAACTTATCCCTACGCTGAGGGCTGATGAACTGAATTTCAGGGCTTTGTCTATCATTATTAAAAATATAGTCGCACTGAATCTTAGCCAAAAGCGTTCTTTTTTTTGCTTTTAGCCAGAAATTAACTCAAATATCTAAATCATTTTTTTTTATTCCTTCCTGCTTTTTTTGCCCAATTTTTACAATTAACACTCCTTTTAATTTGCTTTAACTTAAGATAAGCTTACTTTTACTTTATAATTATTGTAACTTTTACACTAATTATTTATTGAGCTTAACTTATTTTTTTATCTTTCTTTTAGCGAAAAAAAAATTGTTTGGCGAAACAGAGCAGGCTGAGGGACATTTTATTTTAAATAAATAATACTCTAATTGCATTTTTTCAGACGAATACTAATTTTTTAAGTAACTATTTTCGCTACACCTTAACAAAATATTAAGTTATTTGTATATTCAAAATGTAATAATTGCTACGTTTTGAAAAAAGGAAACGAACACAATCATCATTAATACTATTGCGCCTTGATGAATCTGGTACTTCAACGTTAATAAGCAATAAAACTACCATTTGCTAAGGTATTTTTAACGCTTGTTTACCCAAGATTCAACTAATTTATCTGAGTGCGATTAAAATCAAATTAACCGATAGGAATCTGTATGGAAATTGAAGATAAGCAAAACACTAAGATCGTAGCAACAGTAGGACCTGCCTGTAGCAGCTACGAAAAATTACTAGAACTCGTAAAAGCTGGCGTAAACGTCTTTCGACTCAATTTTTCGCACGGGACTCATGCCGACCACGAAAAAGTAATTAAAAATATAAATTACCTTAACGAAAAGTATAACCTCCACGTCAGTATTCTAGCTGATTTGCAAGGACCAAAATTACGCGTAGGCAAAATTGAAAATAATGCCCTAGAAATTAAACCGGGTGATATTCTCAACTTTGTGAACGAAGAATGCATTGGTAATAAAGATAAAATCTACATGAGTTATCCGCTCTTCGCGCAGGATGTCAACGTAGGCGAACGCGTATTAGTAGATGATGGTAAATTGGTATTGCAAGTTGTTTCTACCGACGGGAAATCAAAAGTCTCGCTGAAAGTACTCTACGGTGGTACGCTCTCCTCTAATAAAGGTGTAAATTTACCCAATACTAAAGTTTCGCTCCCTTCGCTCACCGAAAAAGATCAAAAGGATTTAAAATATATTCTAACCTTTCCAACGGTTAACTGGATCGCACTTTCTTTTGTGAGAAGTGCCAAAGATATCAAAGACCTTAAGAAAAGAATTGCGGATGCAGGGCACGCAGCAAAAGTAATTGCCAAGATAGAAAAACCGGAAGCAATCGAAAGAATCGATAAAATCATTAAAGCTTCCAACGGAATCATGGTCGCCAGAGGAGATCTCGGAATCGAAATGCCGATTGAGAAACTCCCCTTGTTGCAAAAACAAATTATCACTAAGTGTATTCAGTGGGCTCGTCCCGTCATCGTCGCTACGCACATGATGGAGACTATGATTAATAATCCAATTCCTACTCGGGCAGAAATTACGGACGTTGCCAATGCGGTACTTGATGGGACGGACGCGGTAATGTTGAGTGGAGAAACTTCCGTCGGTAAACATCCCGTCAAGGTCGTAGAAGCCATGAATAAAATTATTGCCGAAGCAGAACAAGCTTACTCTATTCGAGGCAAAAGGCCTAAACCTTCCAATAAGTCTAGAACTTTCCTTTCCGATGCAGTATGCTTCAACGCAGCCAAAACGGCAGAAGAAATTTCAGCCAAAGCGATTCTCGGAATGACTAGCTCGGGATATACTGCTTTTAAAGTCTCTAGTTACCGACCAGATTGCGATATCTACATGTTTTCAGATCATACGCATATGTTGGCCACACTTAGTCTAGTTTGGGGCGTCAAATGCTTCTATTATGATAAATTTTCGTCTACGGATGAAACGATTCATGACGTTACGGAAATTTTAAAGAACGCAAAAGTAATCGTCCCTGGAGACATTATTGTCAATACGGGAAGTATGCCACTACACCGCAGACATCGCACCAATATGGTAAAGGTGACCCTCGTCGAGTAACCATACAACTTCAAGCCATTCTTCCTGTTTCTAGGGTTAGGAACAGGAAGAATGCACCATTATTTCTCTCTTCAATTGCCGCTTCGGACAAAAAGTACATTCTCTTTCCATCTAGTTTTTACTTTATTCAAAATAACTATCTTTGCGCCAAGTTCCCATCCTAGGAAGGTAACTGCTCGAGAATTTTGATCCCGCGTAACGCAATAATCAGCTGATTCTCGCTAGATTTCCTAAACTTTTCAAATAGTTTATCGTATGTAAAGGAGGGCTAAAGTGACTCCTTGTTTTTCAAGGAAGTCTAAAACTAGACTAAACCTTCCTATTGAAGTGAAATTTAGCGTAGTTTTCCTAGATATTCTCAATAAGAAAAATTTATTACTCAATTCATAGGGCAATTGCCCTTTAGCGTAAAAACAACCCAGAAATATGAAGATTATTATACCAATGGCTGGTCGTGGTTCTAGATTAAGACCACATACCTTGACGGTCCCCAAACCACTCGTCCCCGTTGCTGGCAAACCGATTGTACAACGACTCGTCGAAGATCTCGCAAAGTCCTTTGATGGAAAAATTGAAGAAATTGCTTTCATTATCGGTGATTTTGGTGAAGGAGTAAAAGAGGAATTAATCGCAATCGCGGAAAGCTTGGGCGCCAAAGGTTCGGTTTATAGTCAAGACCAACCACTCGGTACCGCACACGCTATCCTTTGTGCTAAAGAGAGTCTCTCCGGCAATTGCATCGTTGCTTTTGCCGATACCTTATTCAAAGCTAGCTTCGATTTTGATCCAGAAGTTGACGGAATGATTTGGGTACAAAAAGTAGCGGACCCAAGTGCCTTTGGCGTAGTAAAAGTTAATGAAAAAAATATTATTACGGATTTTGTAGAAAAATCACCCGTTTTTGTTTCGGACTTGGCCATCGTTGGAATTTATTATTTTAGAGATGGGGAGAATCTAAGAGAGGAATTGCAATACCTCATTGATCATGATATCAAAGACAAAGGAGAATACCAATTGACCAATGCGTTGGAAAACATGAAGCAAAAAGGCTTGGGATTCCAGCCCGGTGAGATTGAGGAATGGTTAGATTGTGGAAATAAAGATGCTGTCATCTACACCAATCAGCGTATTTTAGAATTCAATAAAGATCAAAAAACAGTTGCCGATTCCGTCACGATGGAAAATGCGATCATCATTCCGCCTTGCTTTATTGGAGAAAATGCGATCCTCAAAAACGTGATTGTTGGACCACATGTATCAATAGGAAA
>JBGCFY010000193.1:0-6855 GCA_045110315.1 Saprospiraceae bacterium | reverse complement strand
CTAGCCCATACTACCGTTATTTTTTTATTATTGATCACGATGTCGCTTGGCTATAGCTGCCAAAAGAACGTCTACTGCTACCCAAGTTTACAATAAAAAAATACCAACTGATTCCCTGAAGGGAACCAATTGGTAAGGTTTAATTCCACTAGTAAATTATTTAGTTTGCAAAACGACTTTTCTATTCTCCTAATAATCGCTTGAATACCTTTGCTAATTGTAAGCTGGCTTTTTGGTCGCCTGCCAAAGACGCGTTAATCTTTTTTGTAAGACTTTTCATACTGCCCAAAGAGCGTTTCGATACTTTTCTTTTGCGAAGCAATAGATTCATTACTTTTTCTACACCCGTTTCCGCAACCGTGAAACTTCCATTTTTAATGGTATATGGAATGCGGACGGGAACGGAACCAATAGTAAAAGCGGTTACCCGTTCGCTTGTATTCGCTTTGCTCGAAATGTTGGGTCTTAAATTTCTAATTTGTGTTGGCTGCTGAACGAATCGACCAAAACCTCCTGCGTTGCTAGTCATCAGGTCTTGGAAAACATCATTGAATCTAGCGTGCGTATCTATTAGTTGAACAGCTTGACCATTTGCAATCGGTAACGAATAAGCAGTTTGATCAAAGTCTAAATCTGTTTGGTTGCCAAAGTTTGCGGGATCAAATTCAGGGTCGATAAAAGTACTTCGATGTTCTGGGGAAATTAAAATACGCGCAGATTCGGGGGCAGAGAAGGTGAGCGGGAAAAGAGAATCTACATTTGAAGACAATACCAATTCTGTGTAACCTCTAATCGCCAAATCCGGCGAAGGATCGCCAGGACGAGGAAGTAAATCTCTCACGTTGGGTAAGATGGCTAAGGAACCAGTCTATCCGGCAGGAATTTGAATGCAGTTGACAAAATGACCTAATTGTTTGCCTGGGATTAATTCCGTTGCATTCGCGACCATCGTAGTCTCCAATAAATTATCTTGGGTAATGTCGAAAACGGCCGCATTATTGGTGTCCGTAAATTCGGTGTTGACTCCATCGGCTGCTTCTTTGACGGAAGTCCTCGTTCTGAAAATTAGCGTGATATCACGGGCTTCTAAGTTAGAGATTTCTAAGAAATAACCTTGCACTACAATTCTAGCGACTTCTCCCGCCGGACCGCCGGAAGGAGCAATAGGTTTGAGTAATAATTCAAAATTACTAATAATTGCCATAATTAAATTTTTAAAATGAATAAAATAAATTTAAGGCTGCAATCATTATTGGGCAATAGGCTTTGATGCTAAGTCTGTTCCTTGAACAAGCTTAGCACATAAGCTAGAAATAACTCACGAAGAATCTGATGCGTCACTAAGACCTAACTTATTCGATTAATCCATAGCAGTGCTAGGAACTAAAATTGAATTTTAGTTAAATGAGAGATGGCTCAGCATCAAGGCTACGATAAAGGCAATTTCATGGCAACCATAACAATGAATTGCTCAGGGCAAAGGATGTTTTTGGCGAAGTGCATTGAAGGATTAGCCGCTGCAAAAGGCAAGAAGGGTAATGTGTTTTATAACGTAGTTGAACGTTAACTGTTAATAGGCTTTGATAGTAAAGGGTATCATTATATTTGAGTATTTTTTATAGACTCAAAATATTGTTTTATAAATCTAACAAAAAAAATACAAAAAAGAGAAGGATAGTTGATTTTTATTTGACTTTATTTTCGATGCGGCTGTTTTTGAAATAGATATTATCGCTTATAATTTCCTATTGTGTACTAAGTTTTAGCTAGCGTTTAAATCAAGCTCAAGAGGAACATCAGCATGAAGACAAAACTGTATTATCGCTGATTTGTATTGCTACTTAATCTATTTTTGAGGAATAAATAGGATTAATTTGATAGAAATAGGGCACATTTTTATAAAAAGGGAAATTTGGATAAGTCTTGAGGAAATCCAGCCTACAATTGAGGGCTGATTTACTGACATCTTTGCATTATCATTTTAAACAAGTGGTCAAGTTTAGGAAAAAACGACGCCACTGAATCGAGTTAAATTTATTCATTAAAAAAAATAAGATAATGTTGCAGTCAAAAAATTTCAATCTAGTACTTTTATTACTTTTCGTTTTTACTACATCAATTACCGCACAAGTTAATAAAGTGAATTTAGGGCAAACGCCAGGAGAATTTACGATTAAAAGTCTTACGCTTGCACCAGGAGATTATCAATTTGAGATTGCCAATCATGGTGTTGATCATGAAATAGGGTTCGTCTTAGCACCAAAAGGGAAAACGGATCAAGCTAACCATATCAAAGAAGCGTACGTGAAAGCACCCGTTAAAAATGGCACGAGTTCCCTCACACAGGTTGTTTCTCTCAGCGCCGGCGAATACGTTTACTTTTGTCCATTAAATCCAACAGAACAATATGAACTCACCGTAACTGCTCCTGTGAAAAAGATTCGTTTAGAACAAACTAAAGGAAAATTTACCACGGAAAAACTTACCCTTGCTGCTGGAGCGTACGAATTTGAAATTGCGAATAATGGCGTTGATCACGAAGTAGGATTCGTTCTAGCACCAAAAGGAAAAACGGACGCTGCGAATCACATCAAAACAGCCTACGTAAAAGCACCAGTTAAAAATGGTACTAGTTCAATGACACAGGTTGTTTCCCTAACGCCAGGCGAATATGTCTATTTTTGTCCACTCAATCCGACGAAAGAGTACCCATTAACGGTAAAATAGTTTTGTAAATAGTTTCATTGTAAAAATAAACCTCCACTTTTGTTCTTGATCGTTATTGACGGTCAAGAACTTTTTTATTAGAAAATATTTCATCTCTTGATCACCAAATCTCGGTATTCAAAGTAGCTCATCTTCACCTACTAATTCACCACCAAACCATTTCACCTTAATTTTTGTATTTTATTCGATACTTTCGTACCTTTATCAAAGCATTAACCCCACCTCGTATTTGCATTTCCCCCCATTGCTACCGATTGAAAGCTGCTTTTTGCAGTGCATACTGAGCCTAATCGCAACCGAGTACGCTCAAATACGGTAGTTTGCCCAAAACCGCAATAGAATTATTAGAAAAACAAAAACACAACAAACATGTTTAAGCGGTGCCTTACTCTATTAGTGGTTCTTTTATGTTGTACACCTGCCGAACTCTCTGCTCAGTGGCTAGACTGGGAAGAGATCACGGATACTAACCTTACCCTAAGTTCCGTTGCCAACTCCGACGACGAGGAAAAAGATATGGAACCAGCAGACCTAAATAACGATGGATTTGATGATGTAATCGTCGTACGGAAAGTCCCTTTTTCAAACCCTACCGAGCCCGAAAAATCAGATTTACTCCTCATGAATGTAGGAGGCGCTTTAGTCGATCAAACGCCGCAATTCGCTCCTGGTTTTATTAGTAATCCAACTCACGCGCGGGATGTTTTTATTGGAGATTTTGACGGTGACGGTTGGAAAGATGTGATTGTCGCGAATACTTTCAATCAAGCTCCTTTGTATTATCGAAATCAAGGGAACGACGTAAATGGCAATTGGCTCGGTCTAGTTGATGAAACGGCCACTCGATTTCCTGCGAGTTTAGATGATGTTCCATTGATCTGTGCCGTAAAAGGGGGAGATGTGAATGGAGATGGTTTTATGGATATCTATTTTGTTAATTACAAACAAAATGCCTCGGGTGGTATCGCACAAGATTTCCTTTTTATCAATGATGGAAATGGCGTCTTTACCGAAGAAGCGCAAGCACGATTAGGAAACTTAAGAAATTCTGCCTTCGGAACCGAAGTCGAAATCAAGGATATGGACAACGATGGTGATAACGATATCATCAAAGTCAGCACCTTATATAACGTTGCTCCTTGGAATAACCGTGGCGTTTTTATTTTATATAACGAAGGCAACGGAAATTTTAGTAATTGGCAAAACATCAGCGAGCCTGTCAGTAATAGTCCATACATGATTGAAATCGAGGATTTTAATTTAGATGGCAAATTAGACTTATACGTGATTGATGATGGAATTGATTATCTTTTAAAGGCAAATACAATCACACCCAATAGTAATATCAATTACCTCAGTGAAACAATTAATTCTGCCAATACGAGTGGCTTTGGTGGTAATGTTCACGCAATAGATTTTGATTTGGATGGCGATATGGACATTGCGGTGGCAGACGTCGATGTCGACATTCCTCCTTGTAATTCTAACCGTCGCTTTGTTTTGCTGCGTAATAATAATGGAAGTTTTACGGATGTTTATACGAACAGCGCTCAAGACTGGGCAACCAATACTTACGACTTTAGCCTTTTAGATATTAATAAAGACGGTTTACCTGATTTTATTTTAGGAAAATGTGAGGGCTACGCTATTTTTCAATCGGATAACTGTGAATTAGCACCATTGAGCGCCGATTTTGATTTGGATGGTTTGGCAGATGCTTGTGACCCTTGTCCGGCAAATCCTGATCCGAATTGCAATCCTAATCCAGACTATCCGATAGTGAGTACTGATTTTAGTTTGCCACGACAGTGGAATGAATTATTGCTGGAATCTATCCGACAAGACTTAGCCCGACCGACGGTTCACGCCAGAAATCTATTTCATAGTTCAGCAGCAATGTGGGATGCTTGGGCTATTTATAATCAAGAAGCTTGTAACTATTTGATCGGTCAATCCTTAGAAGGATTTACTTGCGACTTCTCCGAATTTACCCCCAATGGTGATCCAGACGAAGCGATAGCGACAACCATTAGTTATGCAATGTATCGAATACTTACACACCGTTTTGCCAATTCGAGTAATGCGACTATTCTGCAAGCAGGCTACGATAATCACATGAATACTTTAGGGTATGATATTAGTGTTACTAGTCTGGCTTACGAAAATGGTTCTGCAGCAGCGCTCGGAAATTACATTGCACAATGTTACATCAACTACGGTTTGCAAGATAATGCTAACGAACAAAATAGCTACGAAAACGCAGGTTACCAACCCGTCAATGCACCCTTAGTAGTTGATAATCCAGGCAATCCAACCCTTACTGATTTCAACCGCTGGCAACCCTTAACCTTAGAAATTTTTATTGACCAAAGTGGAAATGTAATTCCTGGCGCAACGCCCGATTTCTTAAGTCCAGAATGGGGAAGTGTACAACCCTTTGCCTTGGACCAAGCAGATGCAAATAGCTATCAAAGAGATGGCGTAGCGTATAAAGTTTATCACGATCCCGGTGCTGCGCCAACGTTGCAAAGTGATGGCAGTGGAAGCTCTAGTGATTATCAGTGGGGATTCTCCACGGTCGCTACTTGGTCTTCTCACCTCGATCCCACGGATGGTGTGCTATGGCAAATCTCACCGTCAGGCATTGGCAATACTTCGTCTTTTCCTACCAATATCAATGATTATCCTAACTTTTATGCACAGTTAGATGGTGGAACTTCAGTTTCTGGACACGCTGTAAATCCAGTAACGGGACAAGGTTACGCACCCAATATTGTTCCCCGTGGAGATTTTACGCGGGTGGTAGCAGAGTTTTGGGCAGATGGACCAGATTCAGAAACACCACCGGGGCATTGGTTTACGATTCTTAACGAATACGTCGGAGATCATCCTGATTTTGAGAAACGTTTCGCAGGTCAAGGACCCATATTAGGCGAACTAGAATGGTACATTAAATCTTATTTCATGCTGGGTGGTGCGATGCACGATGCAGCAGTTACGGCTTGGGGCATCAAAGGCTGGTACGATTACATTCGACCAATTTCTGCGATTCGTGGAATGGCTGCTCAAGGACAAAGTTCTGATCCTAATCTGGCTTCTTACGATCCTGAAGGTTTACCATTAATTCCAAACTATATAGAACTTATCAACGTTGGTGATCCGCTTGCGGGTGCTGGTAACGTTAATCTTGGTAAAATTAAAATTAAAGCTTGGCAAGGTCATGATTTAATTAATAATGTGGATACCGACGAAGCAGGGGTAGACTGGATTTTAGCAGAAAATTGGGAACCTTATCAACGGCCATCTTTTGTAACACCCAATTTTGCGGGTTACGTTTCTGGACACTCTACTTTCTCACGTGCAGCAGCGACAGTATTAACGAAACTTACGGGTAGCAATTATTTTCCTGGCGGTCTTGGGACTTATCTTGCTAAGAAAGATGAGTTTTTAGTCTTTGAAGATGGTCCGAGTGTTGACGTAGAATTACAATGGGCAACCTATCAAGATGCGGCGGATCAATCTGCCTTATCTCGAATTTGGGGTGGGATTCATCCACCCGCAGACGATGTTCCCGGTCGGATTATGGGCGAACAAATTGGAAACGATGCTTTTGATAAAGCACTTAGTTTTTTTGTGGATAATAACAATAATGGCAATCCTGATCTTTGCGAAGAGGATCCTTGTTTAAGTTTAGGTGGCGATACAGACGGTGATGGCATTTGTGATAATGACGATAATTGTCCCAACGCAGCTAATCCAAATCAAGCCGACGCTGATAATGATGGCATCGGTGATATTTGTGATACGCCTGCTAATGGAGATTGTGAGGAACTTTCAATTACAACGATCAACGGAGCGATTGTCGTAAGTGGTTTGGATGCGACGCCGATTATGCATTTACAAATTTACAGTTCAACTTGGATACCACAATATAGCTGCGCCGTAGATTGTAATTCAACAGAAACGATTGTTTTGCCAGAAGGTGATTATATCGTTTCGGTAAAATTATATACGAGCAATTGGCAACCCATTTGTGATATTCAACAAGTGGTAACGGTAACGACGACTGGCGGTAATCCTTGTGCTGCCTTAGGTGGTGATAGCGACGGCGATGGTATTTGTAATAAT
>JBGCFY010000192.1:0-5183 GCA_045110315.1 Saprospiraceae bacterium | reverse complement strand
TCTTCTTCTAAACTCAGTTTTACGATTTCTAGCTTTTCTGCTTTTGTGTAACTCTTCCTTGGTTTTGACATCTGATAAGTTTTTAAATGTAAAATAATATTTTTTAACTTATCTTAGTGTCTACTCTCGTGACGAGTTCCAGTTTAGGATCTTAAGGTGGAATTTTGAAGCGTATGGTAGGTTTTTCAGAAATAGGAGAGGAGCAGTTGTGATGATGGTAGGTCGTTCAGTGCTTCCATAGTATCGGACTGCTCTTCCAAATCATCCAAAAAAAAAATCCCGAATCTTCCTGTTTAGGAAAATTCGAGATTGACCATATTGTAAGCAAAACCTCATTTTGCTTTCCGTAATTCGAAAATTACGATCAAAGAGTAAACATATCTTCCAATACGTTGGACTAATGAATCATTAGTTTCTTAAGTTCGGTCTCGCCATTATTCAAGTAAACTTTTACGAAGTAAAGGCCAGTCGGTAATTGTTGATCAGGACGAATTGAAACTTGTTTTTCTGTTCCTGAAAACTCTTGTTGGTTCTGAATTTTGCCATTCGTGCCAATCACTTCAACTTTTGAAATTTCTTTGTTTGACTGAATGGTCAATTGTTGTCCTTGACGCAATGGGTTAGGGAAAACGCTAATTTGGTTTTCTTTTGTTGCTTCCTCCTCAAATTTTAATTTCCCAAGACCACCGTTCTCGGTACCCGAGGATTGTCCGCCTTCGCTACCACTATTATTATCAGAACCATAACTAACGATATACGTTCGTCTCCCGGATCCGTTTTCTGGTCCAAATTCAACTTTAAAGGCCTTTCTAGTTTCTTTCCAGCCAGTACACTCATTCCAGATTCCATGTCGGACAAAATACCAAGTACCTAGGTCTAAACCTTGGAAAGTTGAAGTCGTTGAATTACAACATTGTGTAGGATAACCAGGGACAGCAGTGGGGCTAGGAATATTAGTTTCTCCATTTGGTCCTGCAAAGAATAGTCTCCAATGATGATTGACAACAATAGAGTTTGGTGTTTGATCAAAAGCAAATGAATTCACTGTTACGGTACCATCAACTTCACCAATTGCTTGTCTTTGGAAATTTGCCTCATACGTGCCACCATCAATTACGGTAAAGGTTTGTTCATCCGTTATCCAACTACAAGGAGCTTCTGCTCGCAGGACTAAGGTGATTTGATATTCATAGCCACCATCAAAATCGAAATTTAGATTTTGTGCGGCTAATTCGGATAAATTTACCGTATTGATATTTCCTTGAAATTCCATGGAACCAACCCAATCATATTGAGTATTAGGTGGACTGTTAATATCTCTACGTCTGATTTGAATTCTATGGTTATTATAATTAGTAGAGGCACTGCCATCAAGAAAAATATCTTCTCCACAGATAAACTGACTTCTTGGAAGCGTTTGAGCATCTTCGATTTGAGCAACGGCTTCTGTTGTATTTGCTACGGTAACTTGAATGTCGTCAAAACAAAATAGATGGATATTTTCATTGCTTCCTTTAGATGCCATAATTCCCCAATTGACTATGGTATTTCCATTAAACGCAGTATTGATGAAGTCACCCTCTCTTTGGAATCTCCAATTACCATCAAAGAAAACGGTAATTCGTTGTAGATTATCACAAAGGGGAGTCCAAAAAACAGTTAAGTTATGAATTGCTCCATCTTCAATATTTGATCCATTGGTTGATGCGACTAATGGTCCGGCAAGCGGTGCTGCTTGATTTCCGTTAATAACTAGTGCTAAATGATCAGGACCAATATCACCAAAGGTACCATCATTATTGAAAGCATCAACTTCTATCGCAATTGAATTTCCTGCAGGTATTCCCAAATTGCCACCTCCTGGACCAGGAGCAATTAAACCTTGATTTTGCAAGATAAATGAAAACCCATCACCTCTACCGGAGTTACCAATTTCTGCTCCCATACCTAAATCAACTGAAAAGTGAATTTCATTATTTAAGTTTAATTGAGTCTGATCCCACACTCCAGCCGCAAAGGGTAAATCACCAATATCAACGAATCGGCTTAATCCAAAGCAATTGTTACCTATACGTACTGTTTCCGTTGGAATCAAGGCGGGTATATTAGAAACAATATTGCTGGGTACAAAAGTATGAGGGATTGGTTGTGCCATTAACTGGCCGAAAGACAATAGTAATATTGTCAATAAAATAAAAATGTTTTTCATGATTTAATTTTTTTGTTTTTTAATAATTTGCTTAATACATAGGCATCCCCAGCCCTAAGTTGGAATAGATCCACTAGAGAATTTTTATGTATTGAAAATTTGTTTTTTATTAAGACAAAAATAAGCGCTTATCTAGGTCTTATACTAGCACGTACTTTGAAATAGAAAAAGGTAACTTCAAAAATGAAATTATTTTGAAAAAATAGATTGGAGCAGCAATTCTTTTGCTTCTTGGTGGTGGAAAGCTTTTGGGTCGGTAGATAATTTTTGTAAGTAGTTGGCGGCGTTTTCTACTTCCGCCAGTTTAAGATGAGCTAGCGCAGCGTACCACATGGCATGGGTTTCATAAACGGGATCAGCAGGGTCGATTAATTTTGAAAAGGAATTGATAGCGGATTGGTAATTAGCTAGCTCTAAGGCGCAGATGCCTAGTGCTAAACGATACTTTCCATCCTTGTCTTTCTCAACGATTTGAGTCAATTGAAGACTGGCGGCGGCGTACTTTTTTTCTTGGTACGCTTTGCTTGCAGCATTAAGATCTAGTGTACTTGGATCATTTGCGCGGGTCGTAAAACTTAAGGGGTAGGCTTGGTAGTATTCTGAAAATAAAGCTTCTGCATTTTTAGCTGGATTCAAAATGTTGGGCAATAGAAAAATTAATACCAATAAGATTCCCGTCAAGGGCAACACCCAACGTAAGATTCGCCTAGTAGCATTCGGTGTTGAGGCTTTTTGATGTTGAGGAAGTAATTTATTCAACCGATCTTTCAACAAAGATTCTCCCCGAAGATTAATGCTTTGTAAAAGACTAGTTTGCAAGGCAAGTTCTTCTTGGAGCGCAGTATCTTTTGCCAAAGCGGCTTCAAAAGTTCGACGGTCAACTTCCGAAAGTTCATTTTGCAGGTAAGCAATAATGTGTTCTTGATCAAAGGCTTTCATTAGTTTTTCTTGAAAATAAATTTATAATTATCTGATCCTAAGATGATATTTCTCAATTGTTTTAAGCAATTCGATTTTTTATTTTTTGCCACTTGGTCATTTGCCAGATTCATTTGTTGGGCAATTTCTTTCATGGACAATTTTTCAAAATAATAGTAAATCAATATTTTTTGACAAGAGTCTCCCAAGGTATTCATCAATTCCATCAGGATGTTTTTTTTCTCCTTATCCATCATCTTATCCAGTATCAAATCATCGGTAGCTTCTAGATGATGCGACTCTTCAAGGTCAACCGATTTTTTTCTGCGTTTTAGTTCTTTCAACCATAAATTGCGACAAATCGTAAAAAAGTAAGCCTCTATATTCCGTATCGTTTTCTCTCGATTTTGTCTGACAAGCTTATATAAGTAGATCAATCCATCTTGAAATACATCATCAATATCTGTCTCCTTCCCACTATTTTTTAAAATATAATTAGCAACCTGTTGACTCATTTGCTTGTGCAAATAAACAAAAGCACGGTCTTGTTTCGCTAAATCCGCAGACTGCAAATGGCTGATAATCCATTCATCTGAGTGATTCTTCATAGGCATCTACTTTTACGTTCAAAAACACCCCTAAAGGTAATAAGATATTTAAATCTATTTTATTAAATATCGCGCCAAACTGTACTTCTTCCCCCACAAATCTTCCTTTGTAAAATAGGAGGAACCTTTCATCCTAGAAAAGTATCCATTCGTCAAAAATAATTCACTTTTTGATAATTCCATTTGAAATTAAATCACAAATAAACTATCTTTCCCTCATCAAAGAGTAAAAGTTGTTAAAGAAAAAGCTTTATGCCTGTAGTTAAGGCATTGAGGTACAGTATTTTATATTTTTTGTCATCGTAAATGCGACTACAAAACTCAAAAAGCTGTGCCCTAAACATCAAGCTTTTATCCCTGCCTGATCAGTAGATAGGTTCGGTTTCTAACCTCATTTTACAACAACTTCATTGCATAAGACAAAAAATAGAAGGTAAAACTAAATTTCCTCCTCCTAACTTTATCACTTCCAATTTAATTGCTATTGCCTCCCAATTAGGATAGTATGCTATGCTATTAATTGATATTTTTTTTAACTAAAAATTATAATTTTATGAAACGTTTATGCAGTTATTATGCGCGCCCATTTCTATTTTTATTCCTTCTACTAACCAGCAACGTTCTATTACAAGCACAAGGCAAACCAAATGAAAATGGCGATGATCCGCCTAGAATTGTAACCAGTAATTGGAGTAATTATATGGATACAGAAGGTTGTGTTGTACTTGATGCAGATGGACAACTGGAGATTCATGTCGTTGTCAATGTAGGGGTAAGTGATGTAAGTGGATTTCCGCCTATGTATTATCAATTTGAGTTTGACGGTTTTACGGATTTTCAGGGACCAATAACCAATTTTGATCCGGTTATCTATAATGATAACATCGTTTATTATCAGGCACGGTTTCCTTATAAAATACCATACGAAGCGGCTTGCCTTGCAGATCCTACGGCCATTATTCCAATAGATTACACAATTACGCTCTTGACGCCTGACGGAAACGGAGGTTACGAGAATTATCCTATTGCTGATCATCTAACTTCTTTATTTCCACTTTTTCTGGTTGAAAATGAATCGGGAACGATAGAAACTGTTCCTGTGTTTACGGGGACGAAGAATCTATGCTGTGGTTATAATCCCTTGGAAGATCCTCAATTTCGTGCTGTTCAAAATTCAGAAACGAGTGTAAGTATTTCCCCGAATCCATTTTCTGAAATGATTCGCCTAAAGTATTACCAAGCAAAAAAAGGGAATCTTAAGATCGAGCTTTTTGATAGTACGGGTAAGATTTGGAAGCAAATGAATTTTAAAGGGGTAGAAGCGGGTTGGATGGATCTTCAAATTCCTACGGCCGAACTAGCGCCTGGTTTTTATTACTTCCGAGTTAATGATGACCAAGTATTTAAAACAGTTAAGCTAAGTACACAGTAACATAAGTTAGTTGAAA
>JBGCFY010000191.1:0-7866 GCA_045110315.1 Saprospiraceae bacterium | reverse complement strand
AGATCTATTTTTAAACAACTGACTAAAAGAACTTCTACTAAAGATAATAAAAAAATAATCTTTTCTTACAAAAAAAAGAAGAAAGCTTAGTAACAAAACATCTTCAATAAACCCGCCTAGATTCTTCCGACGGAGGGTGGTCTTAGAGGGATACAAGTAAAGAAGTGGTTTAAATTTGAGTATTTATATAACAAAAGATCATTTAGTACGTAATAAGTAGCGTAAGTTTTTTTTATGAAGCACTTACGCAAACAACTTCCTCGTCGGAAATGAAACTTATTGAACAAAATAATCTTTACAAAAAGATAAAAGCCCTATTTTTACGATCCTATGCAGTTTTTATACCCAACGTTTTTATACGCGCTTTTAGCTTTAGCGATTCCGATCATTATCCACTTGTTCTACTTTCGAAGGTTCAAGAAGGTATACTTTACGAATGTACGCTTCCTAAAAGAGGTCAAAGAAGAAACGAGTGCTCGCAGAAAGCTACGCAATCTTTTGGTTTTACTGATGAGGTTATTAGCAATGGCTTTTTTGATTTTAGCTTTTGCGCAACCTTTTTTACCGCAAGACGCGGAAGTGAAGCAAGGAGAAAAGGCAATCAGTGTATTTGTTGATAATTCTTTTAGTATGAGTTCCTTGAGCTCGGATGTACCCTTGCTAGAAAAAGCCAAACAACGCGCCCGAGAAATCGTTAATGCTTACGCCGTAGAAGATCGCTTCCAAATATTGACCAACGACTTTGAAGGTCGACACCAACGTTTGGTGAGCAAAGAAAATGCGTTGAGCTTAATTGATGAAATCAAAATCAGCCCAGCGGTTAAGGAAATGAGCAAAATCATTAACCGCCAGAAACAAGCCTTAAATACGGGTGAAGTTGACAATAAAACGGCTTATCTCATTTCTGATTTCCAAAAAAATATTACGGATGTACAAGCTTATCCAGATACTTTAGTCGCAATCAATCTAATCCCACTGCAATCTGTACAGGAAAAAAATATTAGTATCGATTCTTGCTGGTTCGATGCGCCCGTCCAAATGATCAACCAAACGAATACTTTGGTGGTGAAACTGAGAAATCACAGCGACGAAGCCGCCGATAATATTCGCCTCAGCTTACGGCACGATGGTCAAATCAAACCCGTTGGTACCTTGTCTATTCCTGCGCGATCTTCGATTACAGACACCATTAATATGACGATTCTTCGTACCGGTTGGCACGAAGCAGAATTAAATATCACGGATTATCCCGTACAGTTTGATGATAAATATTTCTTTAGTTTCAACGTAGCGGAGCAAGTCAACGTCTTGGTGATTAATGAATTGTCAGAGAATCGCTATTTGAATGCCGCTTTTTCTGGTGTGAGCTATTTTAAAGTAACCAATCAATTCAGCCGAAACCTAGATTATTCTAAATTTTCAGATTACCAACTAATCATTGCCAATGGAATTACGGCGGTTTCTTCAGGATTGAGCTCCGAGCTGAATCAATACGTTCGCAACGGTGGTAATGTATTGGTCTTTCCAAATGCCAAAGCTAATCTTGCTGCTTACAACAGTTTCTTGAGTAGCTTTAAAGCAAATGAATTGGTGAACTTCGAAGCGCAAGAGCGTAACGTAGCAACAATTAATACGGAAGAATTTACCTTTAAAGATGTTTTTGAAAATAAAACGGCGAACCTCAAATTACCCGTTACACAAGGGAATTTTAAAATAACAAACTACGGGAGCAGGGGAGAAGAAAGTTTATTACGATTTCGAGATGGTGGTACTTACATTGGCAAATATGCGCTCGAAAAAGGAAACCTCTTCCTTTGTACTGCACCACTCGACGTAGATTATAATAACTTGGTGAAAAGTGGAGAAATCTTTATTCCAATGTTGTATAAAATGTCCATCTCCACGGCAAAGGATCAGCGGATTGCTTACGTAATTGGACAGGATGAAGTGCTAGAGGCCGATAATAAAAAAACGGGCGCCGAACTGGTATATAAACTCAAAGCCAAAGCCGAAGAGTTTATTCCAGAGCAAAAAACAATTGGGTCGAAAGTTTTACTTGGATTAAATAGCCAAATCAAAGAAGCTGGCTATTATAAGCTTTTCTTGAATCCAGAAACTACGCTTGCTAATTATGCATTCAACTACGATCGTAAAGAATCTGCATTAGCCTATCTCAGTCAAGAAGATTTACAAACACAGGTAGGTGAAAATATCAAAATCGTTGAGTTTAATAGCGCTACTAATATCACGCAACTCATCGGCGAACGTAGCCGTGGAATCGTACTTTGGCGTTGGTGTTTGATTGCTGCGTTAATTTTCTTAGCGCTAGAAATGTTGTTACTGCGTTTATGGAAAGTATAAAACGCCTGAAAGGAATTAAACTTTTTCTAAGGTAAAACGAATCGGTGTAGAAATGCTCGCCGGTAAATATTTCAGCAATTGAAGTAAGCGAGTCGCTTTCAAAACACGATAGATCGGAAGAAAATAAGCCTGACGTTTGGCAAATTCAGGATCACTATCCAAGCGTAAAAGCGTACGGTACAAAATCCCTTTTTCAAAAACGATCTTCAAACCACAACGCTTACTTATCCTGCGCAAACTCCTACTCGTAATAAAGTGTAAGCCCTGCCACAAGTCATCTTGCTGCAAGCTAGGTTTAAACCAAACCGTCTTCTCCGGAAAAAAAGGAACTAACGGAATTTTATAATGTGGCTCGTACGGAATATTGTAATTGACCGTATTGTGAATCATGCGCCCCGTCGGTAATAGAACATCTCCCAAAGCCTGCAAAGTAGCTTCGAGGTCAAGAATGTGTTCCAAAACATTATTCGAGAAAATGAACTTAAATTTTTTATTGGTTTTCCCGACGTCTTTTCCCAAATAAGGATACCAATGTTCCGTCGAAACACCAATCAACTCACAAAGTCGTTTTCCAATATCGTAATAATCACCGTAGCCCGCGTCGGAAGGCTCTAGCGCATGCACATTGAAGCCTTGTATTTTCAAAAAAGCATAACTAAGTCCAATCCCACCACCTAATTCTAAAATTGGATCTTCTTTCGAAAATTGCTCCGCAGAGAGTAAGGAAATCGTTAAGGCGGCTTCTTCTAAGTAATGTTTCAGCAGGTATTCGAATTGCTGCTTTTCGGTTTGTTGATTGTAAACGTCGGTATGTAGTAGGGCTTTGAACTTCAAGATGTGTTGTCGAAAAGTAAGATCTGCGTAGAGTAAATCTACTTTTTGAAGATAGAAGCCAACAATGGAAGCCTGATACATGCGCTTATTTTGCGGTGAAGATAAAAAATCGCTACGAATTCCTTAGTTTTGGCTTACGATTAAATTATTTAGAATAAAGTCTATTTATCAACGTAGTTTATTGATCATGGCAACACCGCTGCTCGACGATACACAGCTAAATTTTAAAAGAGTTCTTGGACTCTTGGCTTGTTACTTTATTCTACTCTGTTTTAACGGCTACGTTTTTGGAGCAAGTGATATGGTGGAGGTCTTGCCCTACGCAGCTTATCTCAACGACAATAGTCTTTTCCCTTCAGATTTTTTTATTCAAAATATCGTTCACGATATTCCAAATGAGCGTTTTCTGATCGCTCTTCTATTGGGGATGAGCGGTACCCAAGTAGCGTTGTGGTCAGGAATATTGCACTTCTTATGCACTTTCTTCTTGCTTTGGGCACTCTTTCGCATTGGTAAACGATTTATTCAATCGGATGAACTTGTTTGGTTGGCGATGCTGTTGTGCTTTGTTCCTTTTTATGGCATTAATCTCGGTGGCAATGAAGCTTACATCAATATGTTTACCTCAAGTACCTTAGCTAAAGCTTTGGGCGCTTGGGCTTTAGCTTTCTTCTTAGATCGTAACTATTGGGTGAGTTTTATACTGATCAGTCTGGCTACTTTTGCACAACCTCTGGTGGGCGTACAACTCTTCCTGTTGTTGAGTGGCGTCTTGGTTATCGGAAGAAGTTTAGGATACACGCGCATGGATTGGTCAACTTTGATCTGGCTTTTCTTAGCTTTTATGTTGACGGGCGGCTTGTGGATTATTTTTCTAAAAATGAATTTTGATCAAGGTGCGATTGATGTGGCTTTGTTTTTTGAAATTATGGAATTCCGAACGCCACATCATTTCTTTCCCAATTATTATCCTTTAAAATCTTACGCATTATTAGTACCACTCTTTATTCTAGCGGTTTTGTTTTATCGAACACACTCGTGGGAAATTAGTTTATTTTTCACCCTGGCGGTGCTCGGTCTTTTTGTTTTTACCCTTGGTGTTTTAGTTTTAAAATGGCCAATTGTACTGACGACTCAATGGTTCAAGACGACTGTTTGGCTTAAAGTATTTGCCTTTTTCAGTGTTTTACAGTATGTGGAAAATCAATTTTCTGAACGGTGGAGCCTGTGGTGGGACAAAATAGCGCCAGTTGGTCTAGGATTGACGGCTTTGATTTGTATTGGAATTATGGTTCATCCGGTTTCTTTTTTTAAAAACAAAAACTACGATTTCTATTTTGTTACGCCAAGTTCAACGGAAATCGACATCGCTAAGCAAGCACGGGAAAAAACACCACAATCGGCCTTGTTTTTATACCCTGCTGATAATACAAGTTTCAAATGCTACAGTGAACGTAGTGCTTATGTAGATTATAAATCCCTCTTACACCGTGGGAACGTCATGCCCGTTTGGTACGAACGGATTCAAAAGATTTATCAAATTAATTTAGCTACGCGCCGATCAGGAGAAGATTTGATGGCGGTGGCGAATGCTCATTTTTATCAACTGGACGAGGTGACGTTACGAAGTCTTGGCGATGGAAAAATCACGCATCTTTTGACCCGTAAAATACATCAATTGGATTTTCCCGTCGTTGCGGAGAATAAGGATTTTATAATTTATAAAATTAGGTAAGTCCTTAGGCTTTTATAAAGTAGAATTTATATTTTTGCACAGAAGTACTTTAGGAAATTGTTTTAAAATCCAGAGCTCAAGTCTGATCGCCAAATTCGCCTCAGATGCTAAGCTATCATTATCGCTAGAATTTATGATATTACTTAAGAATGCTACGATTGTTGATCCGAACTCAAAACTGGACGGAAAGAAAAGAGATATCTTGATTGAAAAAGGAAAAATCAAGGAGATCAAAACTAAGATTGTCGCCAAAGCAGAAGTTATTGCCGTCGAAGGGGTGCACGTTTCTCCGGGCTGGCTAGATATCGGAACGCAAATTGGAGAACCTGGTTACGAACATCGGGAAGATCTACAGTCGGTGAGTCGTGCGGCGGCAGCGGGCGGTTTTACTGGGATAGCTTGCTTTCCTAATACTAAACCCGTTATCCATTCTAAGTCTGAAGTACTTTACATTAAAAATAATACGCAAGATAGTCTCGTAGATTTTTTCCCACTTGCCGCTGCTTCCCAAAACGCGGAAGGCAAAGAGATTACAGAAATGTTAGATATGCACCATGCCGGTGCCGTAGGATTTACAGATGGTCGTACGTCGATCCAAAACAGTGGATTGATGATGCGGGCATTAGAATATGTCAAGTCTTTTAACGGTTTAATTCTCAACCAAGCGCACGATCATTCGGTGGACCTAGATGGTCAAATGCACGAAGGAATGATTAGTACTTCTCTAGGGATGAAAGGTATCTCTAATTTATCAGAGGAATTAATGGTACAACGGGACCTTTATCTAGCGGCATATACAGATTCTCGTTTGCATATCTCTAATATTTCGACGGTGGGTGCCGTGGAGTTGATTCGTCGGGCAAAGAAAAAAGGCGTAGCGGTTACTTGCTCCGTAGCTGCGATTAACCTCTTACTCGATGATAGTGAATTGACGACTTTCGAATCGAATTATAAAGTCTTTCCACCACTTCGTAGCTTAGAAGATATCAAAGCCTTAAAGAAAGGACTCGAAGATGGTACGATTGATCACATTACCAGCAATCATTGTCCTTGGGAAGCAGAATCTAAGCACCTTGAGTTTCCGTACGCAGAATTTGGCGTCATTGGCTTAGAAACTTCCTTCGCCGTCGCACACACCGCCCTCGGAAACAAACTTACCTTGTCGCAACTTATTGATAGATTGTCTATTCAACCGCGCAAAATCTTAGGGATTGAACTTCCCACTGTAGCAGAAGGTGCTGCAGCTAACCTTAGTTTATTCTTACCCAAAGCAACTTGGACATTCGAAGCCAAAGACATTTATTCTAAATCTAAAAATACACCTTTTGTTGGTCGTTCTTTTACGGGAAAAGTCGTTGGGGTAATCAACCACGGTCAATACTTACTTAACTAGAGCTGAAATAAGGATTTATAGCGGCTACTTTGTTCATCGAATATATTCTTTTGTTTATCTGAAAAATTTTATATTCGATAATATAAATACTATTTTATTAGGCATAAGATTGTTGGAAAACAATTACCGTTGTAAAGTAGTAATTAATCAAGCTTTTCTAGAAAAGACCTCAAGTGTTTCTCCTGATAAACGTTGTGTATCCATAGATTTACCTTGGATAGCTTTACTAAAGTCATTGAGAAGCGCAGTGGAAATATTTTAAAACAACTTCTAAGCGAGAACGATTACTTTAAAATTATTAACCAACTTAAAATTTAAAAATTATGCCTTTAGATGATGACAATTATGAACAGTATATCGATTCTTCTTCCGTTTCTGTAATGCCTACGGCAATTCGCTACGGAGGAATCGGTGCCCTCATTTTAATCGCCCTCGGATTACTCCTAGAGGTGACCGGACAGGCGGAACCAGAAGCTGTTGCCGCCGGAGGAGGTATTTTAAATTCTCTCGTGCTATACGGTACAATTATCGGAGTGGTTGTACTAGCAATCAAAACACATCGAGACACGGACCTCGGGGGATTCATTTCTTACG
The DNA here is from genome assembly GCA_045110315.1 of Saprospiraceae bacterium. Lineage (GTDB taxonomy): Bacteria > Bacteroidota > Bacteroidia > Chitinophagales > Saprospiraceae > CALFBG01. Next base: position 949 of record JBGCFY010000191.1, on the reverse strand, counting down.
GAAGAAGTCTCGGCGTAGGTACGCTGTCTGCTTTAATCATGGGCGGAATTGCCGCAATTTGGACTTATGTACAATTTGCCTTTATTAATCCAGGTAAATTAGATGCGATCAAAGAAATTACACTCGAGAATATGGCAGAACAAATGGGTGGAGAAGAAGAGGAAGCGCTCGAAATGGCGCAAGGATGGATCGAAACAATGTTCTCGCCGGGAGCGATGGCCATTTCTACTGTTTTTACCGTAGTCTTCGTCGGTTTCATCATTGCATTAATTGCTGGAGCAATTCTTAAAAAAGAAAGTCGCATGGCTTAGAATAAATTTAATTTAGTTTTTTATTAGGTCGTTATCGCCTAAGTACTAAGACAAAATTAATTTGCCATTAAATTGTGTTAGATTTTGAGTAGTATTGAGGCACGAAAACCGCCCTAAGCCTTTGCTTAGGAAGGCTTTGAGTAACGAAAAGACTGGTCAAAAGATGATGCAAGTTAATAAGTAAAATAATTTGTATTGGTACTTAATTCGCAGCAGGACAATCAATTGACGATCAAAAATAGTAAATCGTAATTTTGTCCTGCTGCGTTTTTTTTACAACAACTGCAATACAGACCCTTCCGTACGCTTATTTGTACACAACTTCTTTATCTTTGCGAGATGAAAAATATTAGTATCGCACAGAAATACGGCGTTCTAGCCGGCATCCTCACGATTCTTTACATGCTGATTTTCTATTTCTGGGGAAAGCGAATGCTTAATCCTGAAGTTTTTGCCAGTTCTTTACTAATTTATGCAGGAGCAATGCTGATGGGCGGACTAAAACTTCGTAGCCAAAATGGAGGCGTTTTGTCTTTTCAAGAAGGATTGAGAAATTCATTTGTTATTTTCCTCGTAGCAAATGTATTATACTATATCTTTTATTACTTTATTTTTAAATATGACCCCGAGTTAGCAGA
>JBGCFY010000190.1:0-28148 GCA_045110315.1 Saprospiraceae bacterium | reverse complement strand
TTAAAGAAATCAAAAGCCATAAAGTCAACGATCAGATTACGGTAACCTACCTACGAGAGGGTCAAGAAAGTCAAGTTGTCGCTACGCTAAAAGGCAAAAAATGTCCTACCGAAAAAGTATTTAAAATCGAAAAAATAGTCGAAAAACAGGCAGCCGAAATAAAAGAGAGAGAAATGGAAATAGAAATTCTCACCGATCAAATTATGCAGATCAAAAAAGAGAAAGATGCGGCCAAAGCTGCGGCAGCAACCAAAAAAATGGAAGCGGCGACAGAAGAAAGTAATTTTGTCAACGTTGCACCACAACAAAAGCAAACCCTCGCTTTGGAAGAAATTGAGGTATTCCCAAATCCAAGTATTGGCTGGGTTACGCTTAGTTTCAACGGTCTTGCAAAAGCTACCAGCATCAGCGTTATTGACATTTCAGGCAGAGAAATCTATCGCGAAGAATTACCCAACTTTGATGGCAATTACCGCAAAGAAATTGATATCCGCAAAGCTGCGAAAGGAACTTTACTCCTAAATGTCCGGCAGGGAGAAAAAGTACATACCGAAAAGATAATTTTTAACTAAGTAGAAGCTTAAAAGGCTTTCAAATTATTAGTTAATTTAATGCTGCAAATTACTTAAGAATACAATGTTTTAAGTTAGTGCTCCTCTGGGTTTCGGTTGCTAATCGAAACTTAGAGCGGCTTTTCTTAGTCGCCAGCCTTGACTATTCCTTTCAAAATAAAAAAAATAACCCCATGAAAATCATTCGTCTGATTCTTATTAATTTACTTCTACTCGCACTCTCAAGTGCCAACTTTGCCCAGTCAATAGCCTTCACTTACGATAACTTTGAAACGCAGTTTCTCAACTACCAACCGTCTCAACGACAAGCGGTGTCTGACAAAAACTTTTCTTTTGCCAAGATGGTTATCGATGAAACGAAGAAAGCCGTTAAAGATGATCCCGATGGTTTTAACATCGCAGACTATTGGAATATCTGTACAGCTTTTTATACGCTCAATGTAGATCATAGATTTTTGGAAATCGCTTTTCAAAAAGTGCTGGATGCAGAAAGAAGTTGTGAGTATCTTGAAGAATTAAAAGATGATACAAAGTTGGATGACTTGTTTCCAGAAAAATATCAGGCAGCACTAACTGTTTGCAAAAAAGCACCAAACAAGAAACCCTTTAACCGTCAAGAATACGCAAAAGAATATAATTTAGATGATCGTTTGTTACAACAAATGAATGCGATTAATCGACTCGACCAACTATTTAGAAGCAAAGACGACTACGACAATAACCGAGCAGCACAACAGGAACTTGATCAACAAAACCAAGCAAGAATTAATCAGCTTTACGAAAAGTATCAACAGTACTTAGGTCGATCTTTGGTGGGAGAATATTATGAAAGTGTAATGTGGTCCGTCATTCAACATTCTAATTTGCAGATGATGGAAAAGTATTTGCCCGTTATCCAACGTGCTGTGGAAGAAAAGGAACTCGCCTTAGCACCACTCAAAATGTTGATCGATCGAATTTACACCCAAAAGTATCAGTATCAAATTTTTGGTAGCCAGCAAGGCGTTTCACTCGCACCGGAAACAACCATTAATGCCGTCCGTGAAAAATATAAAATTCCTTAATCGGAGCAATCAATGAGGATACCACAAGTCCTCCAAGAAAATTTCTGACAAGGAAAGTAACAGGGTACCAATTGATAAAACCAGGGTATACAATTGATTCGGTAAGTTCCAGTAAGCACCTCTGAATTCGGGCTCTCGTTTCCAAAGAGCGACAAAACCATATCGCAATATTTTTTGTAATAATAAAAAGCAAAACGACATTTTCGTCCCTATCGAAACTAAGACAGCATACTGATCATTGTTAGTATAGTTTACCAACAAACCTAAAGCCATCATCACAACAGCTAGACCTAAAAACCGAAGAAAGACTTTTTTATAATGCAAAATATCATGCGAAATAGCCATCCAAATTATTGGCAACGCAGCCAAAACATATAGAATCGTTTTAAGGACACTTGATTTTTCAAAAAGCACGTAAGCAGCAAGGAAAAGAACTATATTCAAGATCGAAAGATCCCAAAAGTATTTTTCAAACCAAACTACTGCTTTATTTTTTTTCGTCATCCTTCCTTTTATTTTCTAACCACTTCAACTCGTATAGACCGACTAACTAGATACTCCTTTTTATACAAAAGTGTAAGCACAAAAGATGGTCTTCTGAAGCCAAGACTAACAGAAGACCATTTATAAATATATCCAACTTCAAGATTTTTTCTCTGAAGTGAAGTTGTACTTATTGTTTTACGAATTTATCATTTAAAACTTTATTACTATTTCTAAATTGTAATAAATAAAGTCCTTGAGGCAGATCTGCTACCTTCACATATAAAGTTTGTGCGCCCGCTGCCAATTGATAATTTTTTTCTAATAATACTTTTCCCTCTAAATTTAAAATTGATACGGTAGTTCGTTCTTGGTATAAATCTTTTCCTTGCACTTCAATCCGCAATTCTTCCGTTACTGGATTTGGAGACAACTCCAATTGATATACCCCACCGTCTATTTCAAAAGTAGAAACGATACAAGGATTACCTCCGTTGCTAGTACGATTTACGGTAATAAAACCAGAAGACAAGGTATAACATTCATCAGATAATGCAGTAGAAGCGGCATTATCACCTACTGCAGCCGTAATATTTCCAGTATACGATAATCCCCAAACGCGACAAGTACCTTCCGCTACACCTTCAAAATCGTTGTTTGTTCCTGTTGGCAAACCTAAAATAACATTGCTTTCGTCCGTAATGACATACTGGTAATTTGCATCTGCACTCGTTGTCGTAAATTCAACAACATCTGCGATACCATCTCCTACACATACCTCAATGTCCGTATCGCCGTCCGCGGTACTTACGGCACCACCATCTGCGACGGTTCTTACTACTGAAATTCCGTTAGAAAGACTAAAGCAACCATCAAAATCACTAACGTTTTCGCCAAGTGCCAATCCAACTAATCCATTCTCATAACTTACGTGCCAAATCAAACAAGTTCCTGCACCTGCACCATCTAAATCAAAAGGAGGCGCCGTTTCAATTCCCAAAATATCATTAGTCTGACTCGTAATAACCCAAGCACTATTGGTACCGACCTCTCCCGCAAGGGTTACGTTGATCGGATCTGGGACACCATCCAATGCACAAATTTCAGTAGGATCATTTGTACTAATCATTCCACCATTAGGAATATTTCTGACAACGGTAATCGCGTTAGAAAGTGCAAAACATCCCATCAATTCACTTACATTATTACCTACTGCTGCCCCCGTCAAACCTGGTTCGTAACTCAAGTGCCAGATCAAACAGGTTCCTGCCCCTGCATCATCTAAATCAAAAGGAGGTCCCGCTGGTAAATCCAAAATCTCGTTACTGGTATTGGTAATTACCCAAGCGGAAGTTGTTCCGACATTGTTTTGTAAACTAACGTTAATCGGATCTGCAAATCCGTCTCCCGCACAAATCGTCGTAGGATCATTCGTAGAAATGGAACCGCCATCAACCGTACAACCGCCAGTAGCTGCTGCGTTTTCAGCACAAGAAGAATTCGCAGTTTGCGCTACCCAGTCACCAGCAGCGTCTCCCATGCCATCAAACTCGATGGAAGCACTACCCGAAAAACTAGGAACAAAGTCGCCCGTAGACCAAATACCTCCAGCTACAGCAACGGTAGATCGTTGGTGCCCTGAACTTCCCCACTCGACGTAATCTTGTAAGGCTGCAGGAGAAGAAAAAGCACTAGAGCTATACAAACCTAATTCACTATCAATGTAATCTAAACTAAAACCAGATACGACTAATAAGCTGTTCGGTGCCATATTAGTACTACCGCAAATTACCGTTTGATTACCAACCTGCGCGTACGAAGGCCAATCGCAAAACCAGTAATTGCTGACATCAACCATCGCGTTACCAGTGTTCTTTAATTCGATCTCACCATTGGTTAGAATCTCATTGATGATCACTTGTGCTGGAAGCAAACTTGTCATTCCAACCAAGAATAATAGGAGGGTAAATTTCTTAATCATATAATTTTTTTTTGTGAAATTGTTCAAAAACAGGTGCCCATTTTTTGGGGCTTTTTGGACAATTTCTGTTTACGCTATTTAAAATTTAAAAATAAATTTGAATAAATATATTGGATTGAAAAGGTCATCCTTTCCTTTACTCTTTACAAAATGTTTTTAAAGAAGTCATCAGTAATCAGTTGTGATTAGCCTCCGTACCCTGTAAGCTAAATTTAGGTTTTAATAAAAACTGTAGCAATATAATTGATATCAAACTTGGTGCCCGAAACGCCTATAAGAACTAACCGAATCCTTAGGTAGCAAGTCAACAAGCTTATTTGAATATCATCAATCTTATACAGAGAAAATAGGAAGTTCGTGGAACTTGGGCTTACAGATTTACGCTGTCAGAGGATTGAGTATGTAATAATTGTAAAAGCTATCATCCTAGTCCTTAATGTTAATTAAAGCTATTCCGATTCAGGGTTACTTTTACTTCCTCCTTAAAACCCATTTGATTTGATTAGTATACTAATCTTAATTAAAGATAAGGGATATTTCCTAAATAGCAATATTTCTTTTAGAGAAGTTCTTCGTTTCGGGAAGCAAACGGACAAAATAGGCTTTTATTAGCGATCAAGCCAACGCTTAAAGTCCCCGACTCGCTCTCTACTTACAATGATTTCATCGGTTTGCGCGGGCTTCAACTCTAATTTCAGGCGACTGTTAAAATAGGTATGGATTTTATCAATAGCTTCTAAATGGATAATCATTTTTCGATTGATCCGAAAAAAACAATCCGGTTGCAACAGACCTTCTAATTGATCTAAAGAATAATCAATGTGGCATTTTTTTCCAGACTTCCGTTGGGCATAAACGAGCCCTTCGTCAGCAAAAAAATAAGCGATTTCTTGAATGGAGATGTAATTGAGTTGCTGCCCTTGTTTGACCAAAAACCTTTCTTTGTACGTTTTTTGAGTCATTCCCTCGATCATCTGCTTAATGAGGGCTACGTCGTAGGTTTGTTCCTCTTGGTACAATCGGTGGTACTTTTCGAATGCTCCCGTTAACTCTTCGGGATCAATAGGTTTGAGTAAATAGTCTACACTATTGACTTTAAAAGCCTTGAGGGTATATTGATCATAAGCCGTCGTAAAAATAATGGGGGAAGCTACTTTAACTTGGGTAAATATATCAAAACTTAAACCGTCGGCCAATTGAATATCCATGAAAATTAAATCCGGTGGGGGAAAATTCCGTAACCATTTTACGGCCATTTCTACCGAATCAATCGTTGCGGTAATGGTCGCGGCAGCTTGACTTTCCAGAATCATTTTTTGCAAGCGTTTTGCGGCGGGCGCTTCATCTTCGATCAGCAAGATTTTCATCTAATGGTTCATTTATGGGTACAACTAGACCGTTCCTTTATCAAAAATTGATTTCAAAAAAAATATTTCTACTGATCAAGGCTACCATTTTTCTAGTAGAATTTGGAGCTCCTGTCCCACTTGATTAAAGTCAAATTTGACTTCTCGAAAACGGGGAACACGCCACTTCGACTTTGGTTTCACGGAAAAACCGTACGGTTCCTTAGGAATCCCTAAGAAATTAGTATCTAATTCTCCATTGTTATTTTCATCATGAAAAACGGCAATGGCGTAAGTTCCAAAAGCGAGTTGAGGAATTCTACAAATAATCTGCCCCAAACCTTCTACCTCAAAACCTTCGACGAGGGCTTTATCTCGATCCATAAAGTTTTTCTTGGAATCATAAATACCAACCCAAACTTTACCTTTGATCGATTTGATGTTATCTACTTTGATCGTCAAGCTTCCTTGATTCGGTTTTTGGGCAAATGCCATACAACAGAAAACAGCACTACATAGCAATACAATTGATAAGATCTTCATATACAAGTATAAGTAATCGTTAGAAGTTATTTTAAAATAAAAACATGCTGCTGTTTAAAGTGTCTTTTGTAGGACGCTAGGTCTACTTATTTTAATTTTACTTAAGCCCTTACTTCGCTATATTTGGTTTAATCAAAGGTAACATTACGATAAACTCATTGGCGGTGACAATAACTTCGACGAGTTTCTCTGATAAAAATTGATACCTATTTTTTATATTTTGTAAGCCTACTTTCGTAGAACTCATCACTTGATTTTTTCGTTGCAAATTATTTTTTATGAGGAGTTTATTGCCTCGTTCTACCGACACTTCAATCAAAAGCGGTTTTTCGGTAGAGATGATATTATGCTTAATCGCATTCTCAAATAAAATTTGCAAGGATAAAGGTACTACTTGCGTATTCAGAAATGCCTTTTCTACTTTAATTTCAATTTGTAAATTATCGCCAAAGCGTTCTTTCAATAAAAAAACATAAGATTCCAAAAACGATAACTCTTCTTCCAAATGAATCAACTTATCATCTCTGATTTCTAGAATGTAGCGATAAACCTTGGACAATTGTTGTACAAAACGCACCGCACGATCGGCATCTTCAGGAATAATGTAACTTAAAGTATTTAAGCTATTAAATAAAAAGTGAGGATTTACCTGACTTTTTAGACCTTCTAGTTGAGAGATAATATTTTCTCGCTCTAGTTGTTCTTTTTCTAACAAAGAAGTATTGAGTTTGTTGTAGAAAAAGATACTTTCATAAATAGAAACGATCAAAAAAGAGACCATCAATGAACCCGCCAACAAGGGATATTCCATGGGATAATCAGCATCAATGAATTTATAAATCGGAATTCCGATCGCAATGCTGACGACCACTTTGATCAAAGTATAAAATAAGAGTAACCCAAGTACCTGATAGATAATTCGCTTTTTCGTTTCCCGATGTTTAGGGTATTTTCTTTTTAAATAGGCACAAATCTTCCGAAAAAAATACCAGTAGACCATTGTGTATAAAAAAGAGATAAAAAAGCAATCCGGAATAAAAGAAATAAGGTTCGTTGCTGATTTCGTCGTATCATCGACAAAAGCATTCATAATCAAACTCACCGTGGGAACCCCAAAAAGGATTAACCATTTGTCATCAAAACCTAATATTTCTTTATCTGATTTCATCTACCTATTTTTAAAACATCTGCTATTATTAAAATTGTACTCGATACAACAAATCAGGAAAAAATCCAGATTGATAAACCGTATTCACCTGATTGGTTTGTGGATTGTAGCGATTTGCAAAGACGTTTTGATTATTCGTAATGTTCTGAAAATCCAAGAAAAATTGCTGCGCAAATTTGCGTTTTTTGCTATTAAGCTGTACTCCTATTTTGAAATCAAAGCGAAAGTAAGGATCGTATTGCTCGCTAAACGCTCGATCGTCGAAGAGTAATTCTTCTCCTGCCAATCGAGAACTTTCCAAATCTACTGGCGTATAAAATCGTCCACCAGCTCTCGTTACTTTTAGATCTAAAGAAAGTGCGTGCCGCTTTGCTTTACCAATTTTAAACTCTTTTCCAGCCAAAAAGTTTAAGACATAATTATTATTGAAAGCGGTATTTCTTTCCACTCCGTCGCTACCTTCGTAGGTCGATTCAAAAACGGAACCAGTCAGTAAACCGTAATATCCTTGGCTAAAGAATTTCTCAACGGTCAATTCAACTCCATAATTCTGTCCTTTTCCTTCGTTCACTAAATTTGCCACTTCAGGGAATACAAAATCCGCGCCTGCATTCAAAATTGAAAAACTACTCGCTTCTCGTTCCACTGCAATGTCAAATAATTGTTGGTAATAAACTTCCGTTTTTACGCGCCAATCGGTATTTAATTTCAAATCATAAGATACGACAAAGTGATTACTTTTCGCAAAATCTAAATCTGCATTGGTTTGCTTGTAGCTACCGTCTGCTTGTTGTGTCGAAAGTAGATAAACGGGTAACGCTTGCATTTGGCTGTGTAATCCGTAAGCAAAATTCAGGGTGCTCTTTTCATTAAGGTGATAATTGATTGCAATTCTAGGCTCAATAGCATAATGATCATTAAAATCTAGAAATTGAAAATGCAAGCCCGTATTCAGTGTTAGTTGTTCACTAATCTTATACTGTGATTGTCCGTAAGCTTGGAGCAAAGTCAAATCGCCCGTAAAATCCCGTACGGTAACCCAATCAGGAGTTTCCGTACGGGACCGGAATTTTGAATCCAACATAAATACTTCCCCCAAAACACCTACTCGCAGTGTATGTCGAGCACTAAATTTTTTATTAAGGTAACTAGAGATAGAAATGCGATTATTAATATCCGAAATTTCGAGTTGCTGTTCTTTAGAAGCATCGCTGAGGGTACGATCTTCCGAGTAGTCACTCTGTGCGGTAGAAGTTGCGATGGTGGTTCGCAAATACGTGCGATCATCAATCAAATAGCGGTGGTTCATGCCGATAACGCCCAACTTTGATCTAGGATAAGCGTCAACACCTGGCTCTGCAAATAAATCATTCTCATCTACATCGTCTCCAAGAAAATCAATATCGCTCAGTCCACCAATTCCAAAGAAAGAGAATTTCCCATAACGACCATTCGCAAAGTCTAGTTTGAAAGAAAGATCTTTATAGTTTGGCGTCGCATTGGTTCCAATCGGAATCCCAATAATATCTGCAATTTCTACAAAAGAATGCCGATAACTTACCAAAAAAGAAGAATTTTTCTTGCTACTCAATGGTCCTTCAATCATCGCTTCCATTCCGCTAAAAGCCGCCAATTGTGCCGTGAATTCATAGTTGTTTTTGTTCCCATTTCTAAAGCCAATATCAAAAACACCTGCGTTAGCATTCCCATATTCGGCCGGAAAAGCACTGGTCATAAAATCGGAATTTCGCAATAAATTGGTATTCAAAGCACTCACTGGACCACCCGTCGTTCCTAACGTCGCAAAGTGATTTGGATTGTCAATAGGAATACCTTCCAAGCGCCAAAGCACGCCCGTTGGAGAGTTTCCACGAATAACGATATCGTTTCTAGAATCATCTGCGGTACTGACGCCCGCAAAACTCCCCGCTAAGCGCGCTACGTCATTTCTTCCGCCCGAGTATCGGGTTACTTCTTCCAAAGAAAAGGAACGAGCACTGATCGTAGCCATTTCATTATTCGCACGATCTTTCTCTACCGTTGCCGTAACAACTACCTCGTCTAGCGAAGTAATCGATTCTTCCATCGAAATATTAAGTACGACTTCTTTTCCAGAAGTAACAACTACATTAGGTAACGAAAAGGTATTATAACCAATGTAGCTTACCCTGAAAATTTGTCGCCCAACGGGAATATCTGATAAAATAAAACTTCCATCAGCATCCGTCGTCGTACCGCGTGAAGGTACGGCGCTAATAATTTCAATTGTAGCACCGATAAGTGGCATCTCTGACTGCTTGTCGATAATTGTTCCCCTTACCGTTTGCGTGGCATCTTGCGCGATAACCGTATAAATGCTAATTAAACTGATTACGAGAGAGAGTAGTGTAACTTTTAAAGTTTTCATCTTAAATTATTATTTTGATAAAGTAGTATTCGTACTTCCATTGAAGTCGTTCAATTGTAATACTGATTCATAAAATTGATTACTCAAAATGGTAAACAACTTTATCTTGTATTAATTACCTTACAATAATCTAACAAAAACCTTTAGTAGTCTAGTCTTTTCTGGTGAACTGTTGAAAAACCGAGTTGAATCGTTATGCTATTTTAATTCCCCCAAAACGATGCTTCTTGAACTACTAATCTTCTAATTCAATCTGCAATCGCACCCGCAACTTTGCCGATTCTACTTTTTTACGCAGTTTTTTAAAAAAGTTTTTCCGACTTTTTTCGGCGTTGGTGCTCAGAGGCGTTGCTTTTTGCATCAACTTATTAAACCAGTTTTCTGTAAACTTATACATTCGCTTATCTGCGCTAATCAAGAAATTAGGGCTAGTAAAAGTAGTGTACAACAAACCTTGCTGTGCCGTTTTTACCAAAATCGTATTGTTGGTATATAGCATTTCGTTGTGGTACAGCACCAAATTGGTACTATTTTCTTCGGGTGCATCCTCGAGGTTACATTTACACCCTTGCGAAGCCATGAACTCCATGTGATTAGCCAATTCAATCAACTTATCATACAATAATAAAGCATCCGCATTATCTTTAAAACCATCACTATTGACGTGATATTCAATTTGATTCAGCGTATTATCCATGATGTTCAAATTCCACAATTCCGTCGTAGGAATACTTCGGTAGCCATCTAGCATTTCCTTCGTCAACCGAATATCGGGATAACTCACCAAGTCAAAACTAAAACTTTGTCCTTCGAGATAGTCAAAGTTCCAAATTGTACGACCAAAAATGTAAAGCTTGAAGCTAATCAGCTCTGGAAAATAAGCATAATAGAAAAATGGAATTTCTGACGAAGCGTAACGAATATGCGTCCCTGGCATGGCATTCATTCCTTCTAGGTCTTTAACAATCGTGGTCAGGTAATCTTCAAAACTGCTAACATTATGCGAAAAAGGGTTAAATCGAAAAAATACGGTATCTGTTTTTTCGTAAATCAAAGCATCCAATGAAATGCTGTATTTCTGTGCGAGAACAACTAATTCCTCTGGGGTCATTAAAGTATCTCCTCGGAATCGACGATAAATAGCATCCTTCCCAACTCCCAGCACACTTGATAGTTCGTCTACCGCTGCGGATCGTTTGGGATAAAGCGATAGTATTTGAGTGAATACTCGCTCTTGTAAGTTATTATTCATAGCGTTTTAAGTTTTAATGTCTCAACGTTTAGTAATTGAAAAATTGCGAGAACTTTTCAATCACTGCAAATTAAAAAAAATATCTAACTCATTTTTCTTAATATTTAATAAAAACAGTTTTATTCTTTGCGAAATTTGCTTCATTTTCATTTCAAAAATATCAGAACTTGCTTTTAAATACGATGAAAATGACTACTTCTACAGCTCAGCTTAGATCGAAGTATTCATTTTTGCACCTTATAAGTACTACACTAGAAGAGAAGTCCCCAGTTATTTTCACCTTTTAAATCATTTACCTTACATCATGAAAAAAGAATTCCAAAACCTCGACGATTTTTACTGTTATTATTTAACGGAGCATCAGAATTTCACGAGTCGAACATTGCATTTCCTGGGGACAATACTGTTCGTAATTGCCTTTATTTATGCGCTCATTTTTGGGCCTTGGTGGCTGGCCGTAGTCGCGCCCGTCTTTGCTTACAGCTTTGCTTGGGTTGGTCATTTTTTCTTTGAAAGAAACAAGCCTGCGACTTTTCAATATCCTTGGTACAGTTTACTATCCGATTTCAAAATGACTTGGGATATTTTGACGTTCCAAATTGGGAGAAAAATGGGAAACTCCATTACTACCTTAGAAACAAAAGAAGAGTAAACTAGTACATTATAGTAGTAAGTTAGATTCACGTAAACTGATTTAGTTTACTCGTTCAAAGTATTAAATATAAAGCTAAACTAAAAGGTATCCGCAACTAGTTATCTTCGTCAAAAGCGAAGCCGCTAGTTGCTTTTTTTATTGAAGTTGTTCAAGAAATGCCAAAAATGTTTACGAATTGATCTTTTCTACTTCATTTTCTACTGACAGCCATAGCGTATTCTGCTCAAAATGCTAGCTCCATTACCCCGTAGAATAATTTACTTCCCATCCAATAAAAAATTCTGCTTCGTAGTTATAAGTAAGAAGTTGTATGACCATTTATCAGGCTTTACTCAACTTCGAAATCGTTTTAAGATAAAAATGCTACATCTTAGCTCAAGAGTCCCTAACTTTGCACGAAAGTAAACTACATGAACAATCACCGACTTACGAGAGTAGGCCTACTTCTTTTTGGTCTTTTACTAGCAACAATAAGCGTTGCGCAAGATCATTACCGTTGGGCTTTCAAAGTAGATTTTGATAAAGTCTACGATTTTACCCATAGCCGTGCGATCATCATCGATGGCTTCAAAAAGGGCTTCATTGATACGACGGGTCAAGTCGTCGTCCCTCCCAAATTTAATATTATTGATGCTTACGCCGAAGGTTCTGCCTCCGCTGGATTTTTGGATACAAAAGATATGAGTTCCACCAGTGGTTTTATCGACGCACAAGGCAAGTTTATCATTACCCCGCAGTTTGAAGTTACGAGTCCTTTTCAGGAAGGAGTGGCTTGTGTTCGGCTCAAGAAGATTTGGGGTTACATTAATCCGCAGGGCAAATTTATCATTCCTCCTCGGTTTCAAGGTGCACATTCTTTTTCGGAAGGTTTAGCCGCCGTAAGAATTGGAAAACAATGGGGACTAATTGACCGAAAAGGAAAGTTTGTAGTTCCAGCGAAATACGAAGAAATTCTAGGTTTTTCTGATGGTCTTTGTGGTGTAAAGTCTGGTGGAAAATGGGGTTACATTGATCGAACGGGGAAGTTTATCATTCCTTTACAATACGAAGCTGCCCGCAGTTTTGTAGATGGTCTCGCTCGGGTACGCGTCAACGGAAAGTTTGGTTTTATTTCCAAAAAGAATAAATTCGTTATCCGTCCGCAATTTGAAAATCTCTATAATTTTTCTCACAAATTAGCCCGAGCAGAACGCAACGGAAAATGGGGCTTTATCGATCGAACGGGGAAGTTTGTTATTCCGGCAACGTACGAATACGCAGGAGATTTTTCGGAACGATTGGCTTACATCAAACAAGGAGGAAAATGGGGTTTTATCAATACTACCGGAAAAGTCTTAATTCAACCACAATTTGATCAAGCTTACAGTTTTCGAGAAGGCTTGGCGCGGGTACAACAAGATCAAAAGTGGGGATTTATTCGCTATGCTGTTCCTTCCAAAAAAGAAGAAATCAAAGATATTCCTAATGCTAAACCTAGTTTGGTAACCAAGCGTAACATCAAAGCCGGCAAGTTTATTCCTGTAAAAGCTAAGCATATAGTCATTAAAATTTACGACCACAAAAAAGTAGACGGCGACATTGTTTCCTTGAATTATAACGGCGTGTGGATTTTAAAAAATTATCAACTTACTGGAACGCCTTATGAGATTCCATTAGAGATTAACCACAAAATAGATAAGAATTATTTGTTGCTGTACGCAGAAAATTTAGGAGAAAAACCACCAAATACTTTGGCGATATGGATTGACGACGGCGTCGAAAAACAGAAGGTAATCCTAGATTCGGATATGAAGACTTGTGATATTTTATATTTCCAATAACACATTTGTTATTGGAAATATAAAATGAAGCTGATTAATAAAAGCGTTGGTTATTCCTAACGCTTTCTTCTATTTTTATTACGGTGGTTATTATTCTTATTCGAATGATTATTAGAATTATTATTCGAATTGGTCCGCTTATTAGGTCGCTTACGCGGTGCCGATGAATTCGCCAATTTATCCAATGATAAACTTGCATCTAAAACGAAAGCGCCGTTGGATAACGATTCAAGATCTCCCTTGATGACTTCATCACTTACATAGTGCTCTTTGTTCCAAGTTCTGTACGCCAATTTCATGTAGGTACCAATCACATTGACAAAACCTTGTCGGACTGGTCCTGGTTCCATGGCTAATGCCTTTTGGATGAGAGAGTGTACATTTTGACCATAATGTCTAAACTTAGTACCCGAGTGTGGGTAAGCGATCATCTCCGGTTTCTTGACGATATCGTCCGGTGTAGGCACGATACCACTAGGAGGAGACACTTGTAAATTATAGTCAGAAATTCTAAAAACGTGCTTCCAAAGTTTTTCCCGATAATCATCGATATTTCGATTTTGCGGGTGCATTTGGTGCATCAAATTGACGACTTTCTCTACGAAAGCTTGTTGTATCGTTGGGTTTTCGATGGTTTTTGCGTGCTCAATCAATAATTGAACATTTCTACCATACTCTGGGATTACCAGTAATTCTTTCTGGGAGTTATACTCCATATTGTGGTTATTCATACTAGTGCTTTTTAGTAAAGCCAATTTTATGCTCTTATCTATTCTACGGTAACAGACTTTGCAAGGTTACGAGGTTGGTCTACATTACATTCGCGCATGACGGCGATGTGATAAGACAATAATTGTAATGGAATCACTGACAAGAGCGGCGTTAAAGGCTCGTCTGTATCAGGAATTTCGATGGTATAATCCGCAATTTTACCGATCACTTTATCTCCTTCTGTAACGATCGCGATGACCATTCCTTTTCTAGCTTTAACTTCCTGGATGTTACTTACAATTTTTTCGTAAGCACTCTTATTTGTCGCAATCACGATTACCGGCATATTTTCGTCGATCAAAGCGATCGGGCCGTGTTTCATTTCTGCGGCAGGATAGCCTTCTGCGTGAATGTAGGAGATTTCTTTTAATTTTAAGGCTCCTTCCAGCGCGATTGGGAAATTATAGCCTCTTCCCAAATAAAGGGCATTGGTAGCGTCTTTAATTTCGCCAGCAATAAATTCAATTTGAGGATTTATTTTTAACAATTTTTCTACTTTCGCAGGAATATTTTCCATTTCGTTGACCAACTGCTGGAAGTAAGACTTCGAAATCGTTCCTCTTTTGTGTGCTAAGCTTAACGCCAACATCGTCAACAAGGTTACTTGTCCCGTAAAAGCTTTCGTAGAAGCAACTCCAATTTCTGGTCCAGCGTGGATATAAGAACCGGCGTCCGTAAATCGAGCAATAGAAGATCCAACAACATTGACGATACCATAAGTCAAGGCACCTTTTTCTTTGGACAATTCTAATGCGGCCATTGTATCTGCCGTTTCTCCCGATTGAGAAAGTGCGATTACAATATCTTTTTCTGTAATAATAGGATTTCGATAACGCAATTCCGAAGCATATTCTACTTCTACGGGAATACGAGCTAAATCTTCGATCAAATATTCTGCAATCAAACCAGCGTGCCACGAAGTTCCACAGGCAGCGATAATGATACGATCAGCATTGATAATTCTATTGCTATGTTCTTCTACACCACCTAAAAACACCCATCCTTCTTCCGCATTCAAGCGACCGCGCATACAATCGGCGATGGTAGCAGGTTGTTGATAAATTTCTTTCAACATGAAGTAATCGTAGCCACCTTTCTCCAACATTTCGATTTCCATTTCGACGTGTTCTACGAAAGGCGTATGTTCTACGTTTCCGATCGTTTTGATTTGTAAATCACCATCTTTGGTAATTACGGCAATCTCTTCGTCGTTCAAGTAAACTACTTTATTGGTATATTCTATAATTGGTGTTGCATCTGAACCGATAAAGAAGTCATCTTCTCCAATTCCAATGACGAGTGGGCTCGCTTTTCTAGCCGCCACCAATTTATCAGGATCTTGTTTGTCCATTACCACGATTGCGTAAGCACCGACTACCTTTTTCAAAGCCATCCGTACGGCTTCTTCGATGGGTAAGTTTTCGCGATTTTGGTATTCTTCGATCAAGTGAACCAACACTTCCGTATCTGTTTCACTGACGAAGGTATGTCCTTCTTTTTCTAATAAAGTTTTAAGGACAGCATAATTTTCAATAATTCCGTTGTGGATTAAGCTGATTCTGCCGTTTCCAGAAGAGTGTGGATGGGCATTAATATCATCCGGCTTACCGTGTGTTGCCCATCGAGTATGTCCGATACCAACAGTTGCGTCAAGGTTTTTACCTTCTACAAAGTTTTCCAATTCTTTTACTTTGCCTTTACGTTTGAATACGTTCAGTTCTCCGTTGAGCAAAGCAACGCCTGCGCTATCGTAACCTCTGTATTCCAATCGTTGAAGACCTTTAATTAGAATGGGATAGGCTTGTTTTTTACCTATGTATGCGACAATTCCACACATAATTATTTCTTTTTATTTAGGTTAAATACACTGTAACGTAACTAATCATATTGAACCTTACTTTATTACAGTGTATTAAATTTTAATCCAAAAAAGTATAGGTTAATTTAAGTTTCGCGGGGTATTTATCGTGTCCTGGCCCAAAAAGTACGACTCTTGCCGCTGACTCTTGCTTTGGAAAGCCACGTAAAACGATCAAAGGATCCGCTCCTCCATCAATAATTTCTTGAAACTGTCCAGAAATATTCATCCGGTATGTTTTTAAGGTAACACCATCTACAACTTCTTCTTTTACGCTTCCACCAAAGAGACTCAAATTTCCTCGTCGAAGTGCAAAAGCTAAGTCTTCCGTCGTTCCTAGGTCTCCATCTTCATCTCGATCCAAAGCATAAATTTGCTCTATTGGACTGTAGAGTACAGGATCATCGATACTTAACTCTGCAACGGTAAACTCTAATTCTGCTTTGTTGACTACAATATTGGAAAAGTTACGAGCGGTGGGAAAATGCAACTCGGTATTTAGCCCTGCCAAACCTTGTACAAAAGCATATTGTTCGCCTAGTACTTGGTTGTCTATATAATCGGCAACAAAGGTGCCAACATAATCATTTTTCAAATTTATAACTTTTGCACTTGTTCCTGCAAGTGTATAGTTAAACTGCTTTTTGAGCAACGGATCCGTTGTATCTCGATAATAGACAATCATCCGCGACGTACTATTAGATAAAGCAAAACTCATAATCAAGTTATTATGTACTACTGCATCCGGTATCTTTACTTCAAGACCATAAAAAGCATCTACGAAACTGGTATCATTCGCGTAAGCGGTAGCGCCCAGGCTCATTACTTTTTCGGCAAAGCTATTATCTATTGGAATTCTAAGGTGTGGTGCAAAGGTAAGTGTATCAGCATCTTCTGCTCCCAAAACGGGATAATTGAGCACAACCATGCTATCTGTTTCGTTGGAAACAACCAAATCATTAATGGAACCAATGACGACACCATTATTCATGAACGTCTGACTAGAATAATATTTTGCAAAATAATCCATAGGTTCAGACAATTCATACACTTCAAGACTTTGCGGTATTGTTTGATCTCCAATCATATCATCAAAAGAATACGCCATTGCTAATACGACGGAATCAATCATGATTTCAGAAGGATCTAAATCGACAAAACTGGGGCTTTCCGTTCCTAAAAAGAATTGTAAGAACAACCGTGCATCCATTTTTCCGAAAACGGGATCTATAAATTTACCACAAAGATAGCTAGAAGGATTGACGGCTTGTGACAGGTCAAAGATTAAAATAGAATCTTCGGTAATTGCCTTGGTACGTAAAGTCAAAGTATCCGTAAATTCTACACTGGCCTGATCTTGTTCAAGTAGGTCAGCGCCTACGAGTGTTGGTTCGTTACACGCAGGTGTAAGCAACACAGCTATAACCAGCACAACGAGTGCTAATAAGTTCTGCTTCATTCTTATTTAAATGTTAATGATAAAATTTGATTTCATTCTATAGGGTATGTTTAAACCTACTTTGATTGGCGATAAAATGGTAAATTTAATTTTGCATTTCCTCGAAAGAGAATAGTTCTAACAAATCGTGGAGATATAACGTTCACGACTTACTAGCACGCAAAAAAACTTTCAATCTTGGTTCTTGTATGGTATACAAGAATGTAGTTATTTCAAAATTAAACTTTCTCTTGGGGTTCGGCGTAAAGCCTTTTGAACCTTAGATTTCGCGCCATCATGAAAATTTAAACATACTCTAATTAGAAGAATGAAAAATTTAGGGAAAGCACTATAAAGATAAGCACTAAGACAAAACTTAATGTTAATTCGATTTTGTCTTAGCACCTAATAAACATTTTTATTCTACTTCTTGCTCAAGCAACGAATGATAGAAATCTAGGTACGCAGGCAAATACTCCCCTTCCCCTTGAAAATCTAAAATTGGTTTATCTTGATTAGCGATCTCTTCCGTAACGGCTTCGGTTAACTGTTCGCTGCCTTTGATAAAAGCATCTGAGTACGTTACTGCACCTTTATGCAAAGTAACTTCGTCACCATTTTGGTAAGCAACCATATCCGCGGCATCGAGATTGTTGATCGTTGCTTTGCTAAAGAATTGATCAGAAATCTCTCCGACGAAAGACTTATCGTAAACGGAGTATATTACTTTTGACTTTTGGAACAAAGGCTCTGACTTGTAGGCCTTTTTTAAATAAAGTGGAATCAAGCTAGTCATCCAGCCGTGGCAATGAACGATATCTGGTGCCCAGCCAAATTTCTTGACCGTTTCCATTACGCCTTTGCAAAAGAAAACCATTCGATCGGCATTATCGTCGAAAGCTTTACCTTCATCATCTTCGAAAACTGATTTTCTTTTGAAAAAATCTTCATTGTCTAAGAAGTAGACTTGCATTCTTGCTCCGGGTAACGAAGCAACTTTAATAATTAATGGAAAATCATCATCATTGACGATAATATTCATTCCAGAAAGTCGAACCACTTCGTGTAAGCGGTGACGTCGTTCATTAATCGTACCGAATCGGGGCATTAAAACTCGAATTTCGAAACCCTTTTCTTGTATATGTTGAGGCAGTTTTCGTGCAATTTCAGCGATTTCAGATAACGCTGTATACGGCTGCATTTCCTGTGTAACAATCAAAACTTTCTTCTTATCCATAAACACAAAATATATTTTTTATTATTCCAGCTGGTCTCAGCTTTCAATGAACTAGTCTGCAAAAATAGTAAATTTTTAGGACAATTCTGTATATATAGCAGGAGTTTCGCTCAACTCAGGCAGATATAAGAGCCGAGTAGTTGTTTTAAAATTCCACCAATTAGCAATCGCGAGCAAATAATTAGTTTTGTATACTCTATAATAGCGGCGACGTTGTTGGTCGTGGTAGTTGTACCTATAATTCACTTAAACAGTTTTTCGCCTCCCTCAAAACTAGTCCCTTCTACTTATTTTGGCGCAAAGCCTTGAGAATCTTCAACTTGAGCCCGATGCAAAAATCTAAACGGGCATTAGCATTACTTTTAATGCTATTCAAAATCAGTTCTATGGGTAGTAACGAAAAAAGAGCAGGTTTTAGTTGGCTTCGCAAGTTTTTTTTTCAAGAAGTTGTTTTGTCCGTAAAATAGCTTTTATGCTACGTAAAAGACAAAAGCTAAAAGGCTGGTTGATCCTTGCATTCCCTCTGCGTTATCCATTAGCTAGATATTAACTTGTGGCTAGGCACTTAATACACTGTCATACGGTACTTAAAACCAAGATTAATAATTTCTCCCCAAATCTTAAATATGTTCAATACCTTTGCGCCTACGTTGTCATCGTGCACGTTGAGAATCCAATAAGCTGACGGTCCTTGATTAGCTGCGCTGAAAGGCTATTCTAGGGTAGATCCGTGCTATTTTCAACAACGGTACGACCATTAATCAAGTAATTAATTAACCATATGTTATTAGTAAAAACAGCAAAAGACCTACAGACTCAGCTTAACCGCTTGAAAACGAGTCGGAGTACAATTGGTTTTGTTCCAACGATGGGTGCCTTGCACGAGGGACATTTGTCATTGATTAAAAAAAGTAAAGAAACGACGCATTTTACGGTATGTAGTATTTTTGTCAATCCCACCCAGTTTAATGATACCGCAGATTTAGATAAATACCCTCGCACGACGACTCGAGATATTGAGTTGTTGAATACCGTTGATACTGACATTCTCTTTTTACCCTCCGTCGAAGAAATCTATCCGCAAGGACTTGCCAATGAGGAGGCTTTCGATTTTAGAGACTTGGCTACGGTAATGGAAGGTAAATTCCGACCGGGTCATTTTGATGGTATGGCACAAGTTGTTAAAAGACTATTAGCCCTCGTTGGTCCGGATCAACTCTTTATGGGACAAAAGGATTTTCAGCAACTGACCATTGTGCGGGATATGTTGCGGCAAATGGACTCTAATATTGAACTGAAGATGTGCGAGATTGTCAGAGAGCCCGATGGTTTGGCGATGAGCTCAAGAAATGTACGGTTAACACCAGAAATTCGAGCAAAAACGCCCATTATTTATCAAGTATTGCAAGAAGCCCGGCAACGCGCGAAAGTAACCAATCCAGCAGCCGTCAGTGCGTGGGCAATGCAAACGATTCAAGCACAAGGCTTACGACCAGAATATTTTGAGTTGGTAGATGGCATTAGTTTGAAAGCAATCAACGATTTTGACTTTAAAAGAATGATGGTCGCTTGTACAGCCGTTTGGGCGGGAGACGTACGTTTAATTGACAATATCTTAATATAGATTAACTACTTTTGTAGTTAGTAAAATAGCCAAATTTGATCATTTTAAAATAGTCATATTTGATCATTTAATAGTTAATATTAATTATATTCTCATGTAAGTTGGACGTTTCTTAGGACTTACCTTTAAGATTACATAACTTTGCCGTATGTTAATAAATAGATTCAAATCCAAGATACACCGTGCGACGGTGACACAAGCTGACCTCAACTACGTAGGCAGTATTACAATCGACGAAAACTTAATGGATGCAGCAAACCTCCTCGAAGGAGAACGCGTTCAGATTGTTAATAACAATAACGGGGAACGTTTAGAAACTTACGTTATTACAGGAGAAAGAGGTTCTGGCGTAATTTGCTTAAATGGTGCAGCTGCCAGAAGAGTTGCTGTCGGTGACATTGTTATTATTATTTCCTATGGTTGGATGGAAGTAGAAGAGGCTAAGAACTTTAAGCCGTTCTTAGTTTTCCCTGATGATAAGAATCAAATTGTATAGGAGACTTTCTGTTCATTCCGTATAGATTATTTTAGTACAAAGCTGCTCGCCACTCTGCGAGTAGCTTTGTATATGTATTATGCACTTATAAAAAGCTTAAACTGGGTAGTTTACCCATCGGTTTAGGTTTTTGCTGTTGGCTGTACTTCTCTTTTCTATTCCTTTTCTAAAACATTTACAACACTTTTGTCTATTTCCCGTTTGCCTATTATCTGCATTATGGTTATCTATGCATTTTGTAATACGTTAATGGCTGTTCAATTTTGTCTTAGCAGCCTAATTTTGACGTTTTTTTTATTCTCCTAAGCGCACAAGCTGCTGAGTTTTGGCGGAATTTAAAAATAAACTATTCCAAAATAGCAACTTACGCTACACATAGCGTATAATAAACATAAGAAGTTACAAAGTACTCAAAACGGCAAGTCAATATTTTGAAAAAACATCTTCTCAATTTTCTAAAATTTAGTGCATTCCTAGGAATCGGCTTATTCATCCTTTATATGGTATATCGAGGACAAGACGCTGCTTTTCAAGAAGACTGCATCTTAAAAGGAGTCCCTGCTGCGGACTGTAGCCTAACTCAAAAGCTCATTGATGATTTCAAAGGCGTTAACTGGATTTGGTTGATCGTTATTTTGGCTGCCTTCGTGATTAGTAATATCAGTCGGGCATTGCGTTGGAATATGCTTTTGAAAGTCCTCGGGTATCGCCCGAAAGCTTCCAATGCTTTTCTTTCGGTAATGATGGGCTACGGCGCCAATTTGCTGTTGCCTCGGATTGGGGAAGTAGCACGAGCCGGTAGTTTTTCTAAGTATGAAAGAATTCCTATTGATCAGGTGGCCGGAACGGTTGTTGTAGATCGAATTGTCGATGTCATTAGTTTAGGGCTCGTCGTTAGTCTGGCTTTTTTACTTGAATTTGAGACACTTTGGAACTACCTAAGTCAAAATGCTGATTTTGCCGAAAAGATCAATGGTATCGTGCAGAGTCCGATTATTTGGACGCTAGGCATTTTATCCCTTTTGAGTATTCCAGTTTTCTATTTCTTTCGAGAAAAAATTAGCCAAACCAAAATATTCCAGCGTATTTTACAATTTGTAAAAGGGCTTTGGGAAGGGATTCAAACCGTTGGGCGATTAGAACGTCCGTCTGTCTTTATTTTCCACAGTGTAGTTATTTGGTTAATGTATTACCTAATGACTTACCTCTGCTTTTTTGCTTTTGAATCCACGCAGCACCTCACCCCAGTAGCAGGATTAATGGTTTTCGTTTTCGGTGCTTTTGGGATTATTATTCCATCGCCCGGCGGCATGGGAACGTATCACTGGCTCGTCATTCAAGCTTTAGCAATTTATGGTGTGGCGCAGAATGATGCCTTTTCGTTTGCAATGATTATATTTTTTACCATTAATATTGGTTGTAATATTAGCATTGGCTTATTATCAGTCGTTTTGTTACCTATTTTAAATAAAAACTATATCCCTGCGCACGTTGCTGCTAAAGATGCTAAAAGTGAGCATCCGCGCACAGTCAACTCCTAAACCTTATGGAAAAACCTGTCTTACAACACCTCAGCGACAAAATTTTACCCTTAGAAACGCTCTCTAAAAATATTGCTCGATGGAAATTACTCAGCGAGCAACTCGTTTTCACCAATGGCTGTTTCGACATTCTTCATTATGGTCACTTGCATTATCTTGCGGAAGCAAAATCATTGGGAGACAAATTGATCGTAGGTTTGAATAGTGCTGCTTCCGTTAAGCGTTTAAAGGGAGATCATCGTCCGATTAATGACGAATTAACTCGTCAGTATACTTTAGCAGCCTTGCAATTTGTGGATGCCGTTGTTGTTTTTGAAGAAGATACG
Source organism: Saprospiraceae bacterium (assembly GCA_045110315.1). Classification (GTDB taxonomy): domain Bacteria; phylum Bacteroidota; class Bacteroidia; order Chitinophagales; family Saprospiraceae; genus CALFBG01. The sequence continues at coordinate 5,566 of JBGCFY010000190.1, read as the reverse complement.
CCTTATCAATTGATTGAAATTGTGATGCCTGATATTCTTGTCAAAGGCGGAGATTGGGCACCCGAGGCAATCGTTGGTTCGGATTTGGTTTTGAAAAATGGTGGAAAAGTGCAAAGTTTACCTTTCATCGAAGGTTATTCGACGACCAAAATTGAGGAAAAAATAAGAAGTTGGTAAAGCTGTCGACTGCTTTCCTCCGCTTGCATCTTTATATAAAAAAGAATACATTTGTAGGAATAGTTCTCATCGCAAAGTGAGCACTTACACCAGTTTTATCCAACCACTTACTATATAAGTAGGTAAACCTACTTAGCCTTTATTACTAGAAAATTTGTACGAATCAAATATTCAACGGTAGAAGTTGATTAAATATAAAATACGCAGTGGGTTAGTTTATTCCTGAACGCTTTAATTCACTCAAAAATTCACTCGAAGCTCATTAGTACATATGAAAATTAAGGATTTAACGAGTTACTTAGAAAGCATTGCACCGACGGCTCATCAAGAAAGTTATGACAATGCGGGGCTTATTGTTGGTGATCCCAATACGCCTTTAAAAGGAGTTGTCATTTGTCTAGATTCTACGGAAGAGGTAATTGAGGAGGCGATAAAGAAAAAATGTAATCTAGTCATTGCTCATCATCCTATTGTTTTTAAAGGTTTGAAGAAGTTAAATGGTAAAAATTACGTGGAACGTGTGATCATCAAAGCGATCAAAAATGACATTGCGATTTACGCCATTCATACCAATTTAGATAATGTATATCATCAAGGGGTCAATGCTAAAATTGCGGATAAAATTGGCTTAATCAATACCCGCATCCTCGTTCCCAAGAAAAATTTAAAGAAACTGAGCTTAATTACGCCCATCGCAGCGAGTGATGTTTTGCGAGGAGCGCTCCTCAAAGCAGGTGTAGAATCAGAACAATCTTCCTATGCTTCCGTAGGCGTTGAACATCAAAATGGTGCGAGTAACGCAGCGGTAAAGATGGAAGTACTCTTTCAAGCAAATCGAGAGCGGGCCGTTTTGAAAGCCGTCCATGATCATCACCCTTTGGTTTCGCCTACTTACAATATTCAGTCCGTAGAAAATAACAATTTACGAGTAGGATCAGGGATGATTGGTGTATTAGAAGTTCCGATTCACGAAAAACCCTTCTTGAAGCAACTTAAACGCGAGATGGAGATCAATTGCATCCGTCACACCAAATTGCGAGGGCGAAAGATCAGTACCGTAGCCGTTTGTGGAGGATCGGGAAGCTTTTTATTGCCTCACGCGAAAGCACAAGGTGCCGATATTTTTATCACGGCAGATTACAAATATCACGAGTTTTTTGACGCAGATAACCAAATCGTCATTGCCGATATAGGACACTATGAAAGTGAGCAATTTACTATCGACTTACTTTTTGAGATTATAACAAATAAATTTAGTAACTTTGCGGCTCGTTGTACGAAAGTCAATACGAATCCGATAAAATATTTATAACATATTATTAGTATGGCAAATAATAAAGAATTAACAGTTGCAGACAAATTAAAAGCAATTTACGAACTTCAATTAATTGACTCTAAAATCGATGAAATTCAAATCCTGAAGGGAGAACTTCCGATTGAGGTGAGTGATTTGGAGGATGAAATTGCAGGTCTTGAGACTAGAATTGCGCGATTGAGTAGTAGCGTTGAAGACATGGAGAAAGAAATTAGCCGCCATGATACAAACATCAAAGAGTCTACTGCTTTGATCGAACGTTATGAAAAGCAAATGGACAACGTAAAGAATAATCGTGAATACGATGCTTTGTCTAAAGAGCTTGAATTGCAACGTTTAGAAATTCAACTATCTGAAAAGAAAGGAAGAGAGTCTGGCGTTCAATTGCACAATAAAAAAGAAACCTTAACGGCAGCAGAAGAAAGAATTGCGGACAAGAAGAAAGCCTTGGAAGTAAAAAAAGAGGAACTAGAAAAGATTATTGCGAAGACGGAAAAGGAAGAAGAAAAATTAAAGCGAAAGTCTGAGAAGCAAAAGAAAGGCGTAGAAGATCGTTTACTAAAGGCTTACATCAAAGTAAGAGCGGCTTACCGTAACGGTTTGTCTGTCGTAACCATTTCTCGTAGTTCTTGTGGAGGTTGTTTCAATAAAATTCCACCACAATTGCAGCTAGAAATTGCACAACGTAAGAAAATTGTAGCTTGCGAGCACTGTGGACGAGTATTGGTAGATGAAAATATCATGACTTCCCTCGAAGAGCTAGAAGCAATAGAAAACGAAGCAAAAGCTAACGCATAGTCTCCTATCCTGCTTTATTAAAAAAGCCTCAGTGATCTCAATGGTCATTGAGGCTTTTTGGCTAGAGGGATACACGAAACTGAGATTCGGAACGTTTAGCTAGTGTGCCTTTAGCGCCTGAAGTTGTTCAAAATACTTTCACCCCGTCAACCGACGTATATTTTTTTTTCATGAAGTCATTAGTTTGTAGTTTATTTTTATTGCTTTCCGTGGCAAGTGTCCGAGCAGAAGGAAAATTTGAGTTTACCCCTGATGCCAAAGAAGCTTACGAATTAGCTTTGAGCTTGCGTTTTGAAGAAGCCCGACAAAAAATTCGCTACGTCAAATTTTCTGATCCTGACAATTTGATCGTCCATTTCATTGAAAACTACATTGACTTTTTCACCGTTTTCATTACGGAAAATGAGCGAGACTTTGAACGCTTAGAACAAAACAAAGACTACCGAATTAAAATGATTAAGCGGGGCGACAAAAACTCCCCTTACTATAATTTCCTACAAGCAGAAATCAAATTGCAATGGGCGGTCGCACGCTTAAAATTTGAAGAGTACTTCACCGCTTTTTCAGAAATAAGTTCTGCTTATAAACTACTCAATCGCAATCAGCGAAAATTTCCCAACTTCGTTGCCAATAAGAAAAGCTTAGGCATTTTGCACGCTTTGGTGGGAACGATTCCCGATAGTTACCGTTGGGGCGTAAAATTACTCGGAGGAATGAGTGGAACGATTCAACAAGGACAAAAAGAGATTACCGAAGTTCTCGACTACGCTCAAAATAACGATTTTATTTTTGAAGAAGAGACGATGGTGATGTATGCTTTTTTGATGCTCCATTTAAAAAATCAAAGTGAAGCAGCTTGGAACGTCATTCGTTCAGACAAACTCAATCCGAAAAAAAATCCCTTGGCTTGTTTTGCCTTAGCCAATTTGGCGATGCGTACGGGAAGGAATGACGAAGCGATTAAGGTATTGGAACAACGACCGCGCGGCGATAATTTTTTCCCATTTCCTTATTTAGATTATAAACTTGGTTTAGCCAAACTCTACCGATTGGACGAAAATGCGGATCAGTATCTCTTGCGCTTTCTATCCGATTTTAGAGGGCGACATTACATTAAGGAAGCCTACCAAAAACTCGCTTGGTATCACCTCATCAACGGTCGCGATGCGAAATATCAATTTTACATCAATCAAGCAGGAAGTAAAGGAAATAAGGTCATTGACGAAGATAAAAACGCCTTGAAAGAAGCCAAAAAAGGACATCGCTCAGAAGCTTCTTTGCTAAAAGCGAGATTACTTTTTGACGGCGGCTACTACAACCGCGCGCTGCGTATTTTACAAAAAAGATCTCCAAAAAGTTATTACAAGAAACAAGACCAACTAGAGTACACTTACCGGCTCGGTCGCATTACCCACAAGCTCAATCAGTCCGACAAAGCGATTCCCTATTACCAGCAAACCATCAACGAAGGAGAGGAAGAAAAGTATTTTTATGCTTGCAATGCCGCCTTGCAAATGGGTATCATTTACGAGAAAGCTCAGCAAAGAGACAAAGCCATTAAATACTACAAAGCGTGCCTTTCGATGAAGCCCGACGAGTACAAAAATGGCTTGCACCAGAAAGCTAAAGCGGGTTTGAATCGCTTAGATTATTAATTTTTTTTTGGAAATTATACCCGTAAGATATTACCTTCTTTCCCGAACCAACGGACACAAAGGAGCACGCCAATTCCTGCAAAAGTAATTAGAGAAGCAAAGACCATCGCCAATAAACTATAATCAATGGTTCCGGCGATAATTTCTCGACTGGCCAGTGCGATATTCAAAACGGGCACCAAAGCCGTAATAAAATTGAGTTCGATTCCTGGCATCATACCAATTACCAAAGGCAAAATAACGACAAAAGACATCGGCTGAATTAAACTCTGTGCCTCTTTAAAAGATTTCGCATAGATGGAAATGGGAATCAAAACGCCCGCGAAGAAAGTCGTCAGTGGCAACATCATCAAAACGATGAGTAAAACTGAAGAAGGTTTCAGGATTTGATCGACGATATTCGTAATCATCGAAGGAATATCAGGGTTGAGTCGTAAGGCTAGATACAAACCCAAAATGGTTAAAACGCCCGAAGTAACGCCCGTCAAAACCACCACCATCATTTTCCCTAGTAGCAATTGAATACGACGTACCGGCACGGAGAGGATTGTTTCGATCGTACCTCTCTCCTTCTCTCCTGTAAACAAATCAATAGCCGGATACATCGCACCAAAGAAACAAAATAGCACAAACATATACGGTAAAAATCCACCTGCCATTTTCCCGAGCGATTCTTTTTGGGTATAGATATCATTTTTTTCTACGTTGATTGGCGTAATCGTTTCTTGAGTAGCTTTGAGAGAATCCAAGCGTGCATCGAGCAGATCGGATCGGTAAGCGCGGATCGTTTTATCAATCCGTTGAGAAATTGCATCTTCGTCGGTAGAATTATAAAAAAGGACCAATTCACCCGTTTTCAAATCGCCAACTTGTTGATCAAAACTGGGCATAATTTCCAGTGCGATATCGAGGCTATCTTGACGAATTAAGCTTTTGAAGTCCCGACTATTATCTTGTTCCAAGATCGTTATATCTTTTCGTCGTTTTAAGCGTTTGACGAGTTCTGCGCCGTTATTATTCGTTACGAGTCCTACTTTTAAGTCTTTATCCATAGCCTTGGTTACTTGCGAGCTCACCAAATTTGTCGTTACGGACAAGATCAGTGGCAGCAACAATAAGGGTACAAAAACCATCGTCAGTAGGGTTCGACGATCTCTGATGGTATCAATAAATTCTTTCTTAAAGATGGTAAGAATGTGATTCATAGCAAGACGGGTATTTTTAGTCAACGGAACTCAAGTTTCTCATGGAATCGCTCGCGTTCCATTTCTGCTAAGATAGTAAAATATTTGGCATCGGAGAAGGAAGTCAAAGTGTGATCATGGGGCGGAAATTTTAGGGTAGCGAAGTGTGTGGGCGGAGCGGGGTGAGTTTTTGGGAAAGCGACTCGTGGTTGCTAAATTCATTTCCCTTAAAATTTATGGGTGCAATATTTCCTTTGTTGTAAAATTTGGCTATCTTTGCGTCGCATTTTTAGCATTGGCGAGGTAGCTCAGCTGGTTAGAGCGCCAGATTCATAATCTGGAGGTCGGGAGTTCAAGTCTCCCTCTCGCTACGAACAAAATTTAAAAGCATCTAATAATCAATTGATTATAGATGCTTTTTTTTATTGGTGGGTGTT